>JALQWV010000081.1 GCA_023263465.1 Ilumatobacteraceae bacterium | reverse complement strand
TCAAGATTGGCGAAGTTCGGAATTTGATCTTTTGGTAATTTCTCTGCCCAGCCGAGATTGATGAGGCGACCCGCCATCCAAAATGTTGGTGCAATGATGTCGGCTTCAATCGGCTTGCCATTTCCGAGCAGCGGTTGAATTTTTGCGAAGTATTCGTTGTTGTCGTTGTATCCCTCGCCGTACGTCATTGCTACACCCGTTGCGGCTATGAACCGATCGACTGTTCCCGTGAGACCATCGGCTGTTGGGTCGATATACAACGGCCAGTTGTCAAAGAACAACGATTCCGAACCGCCTTCGCTCGACGAATCGCTTCCACCGCAAGCAGCAAGAAATGCTGGCAGGGAAAGTCCGAGGGCCCCCAGCGCTCCAGTACGTGCCAAAAACTGGCGACGGGTCATGTGGTTCTTTGGAGTTGGTGTCGACATATTCATTCCCCCTTGTGTTGACGTATTTTTCAATATTAGAGCGTTGATTCGATGTGATCGATGTCCGTGGTATTCGAGCCAGCTTTATCTGGCCATCCAGCCAGCACATACCCGCAGTCGGCATCCCATGCCACGTTGATCGTGGCACCAACCGAAATGTGTGGCATGCGCGCCGAGGAGTCGGCCAGACAGTTCAATTCTGTGCCGTCAGCAAGACGAACGATCATGCGCGCAGTAGCACCCTGGAATACCAAGTCGGTCAACGTGCCATAGAGGCTTTGTCCGTTCGTATCAGCTTGCTCCGATGGACGAAGACGTTCTGGGCGAAGCATGACCGATACCTGAGCGCCTATGGCATGTGCGGTTGCTTGCCCCGCAACACGTATGGTCGACCCGGACTTCAATGCAACGACGGCATCTGCACCGTCGTGACTCTGCACCGTTCCGGGAAGCAGGTTTGCTGAGCCAATGAACCCTGCAACGAATAGCGATGCTGGCGAGCGATAAATCTCTTGTGGAGTACCAATTTGCTCGACATGGCCTTGGCTCATTACTGCAATGCGATCACTCATGGTGAGCGCTTCACCTTGGTCGTGTGTGACGAAAATAAAACTGATTCCAACTTCTCGTTGAATTCGTTTCAGTTCAATTTGCATGGCTTCACGCAATTTCAAATCAAGTGCAGCCAGCGGCTCATCCAACAACAATGCACTTGGATAATTCACCAACGCACGTGCCAATGCAACACGCTGTTGCTGACCGCCAGATAGTTGGGCGGGTTTGCGTTGAGCAAAATCGCTCAACCGAACGATCTCAAGCATCTCCATGACACTTGTTTTGATTGTTGACTCATCCACTTTCTTAGAGCGTGGACCAAATGCAACATTGTCAAACACGGTCATGTGCGGGAACAGCGCATACTGCTGAAACACCGTGTTGACGTTGCGCTTGTATGGCGGCACGTCCGAGACATCTACCCCATCCAGCATGACTCGACCAGTTGTTGGCTGTTCAAAACCAGCGATCATTTTCAGCGTTGTGGTTTTACCGCATCCAGAAGGACCAAGCATGGCGAAGAACTCGCCAGTAGCGATGGAGAAATTGGCTTCATGGACGGCAACGAAGTCGCCATAGCGCTTCGAAACGTGATCAAGAACTATGACGTCGCTAACTGATTCCCCCATCAGTGCAAAGACTAACTGTTGAGATTGATCATCACGTGCTTAATGCGCGTGTAGTCATCGAGTGCATACATGGAGAGGTCCTTGCCGTAACCAGACTTCTTGTACCCGCCGTGTGGCATTTCGGCCACCATTGGAATGTGGGTGTTCACCCACACGCAACCGAAGTCGAGGTTTTTTGTCATGCGCATGGCTCGTCCGAGGTCTCGAGTCCATACCGACGACGCAAGTGCAAACTCAACACCGTTGGCCCACTTCAATGCCTCTTCTTCATCACTGAACTTCTGCACTGTAATTACTGGTCCAAAAATTTCGTTCTGAATCATCTCGTCGCTTTGCAGAAGATCGGAGACCACGGTTGGCTCGAAGAAGTAACCCTTACTGCCGATTTGCGAGCCACCGATGTTGACCTTGCCGTGCTTTGGCACGCGATCAAGGAAACCTGCAACCTTGCTGAGGTGGACGCTGTTATTGAGTGGCCCATACAGCACGTCTTCGTCTGGTCGTCCTGTTTTCGTCTTTTTTGCTTGATCGGTAAGCAGCGTTACGAAATCGTTGTACACCTTTGGTCCTGCAATGACTCGTGTTGCCGCAGTGCAGTCCTGACCGCCATTGAAGTAGCCGGTCATCGCAATTGTTTCTGCAGCAAGTTCCAAGTCGGCGTCATCAAAAATGATGACCGGCGCTTTGCCGCCGAGTTCTAGGTGCAAGCGCTTAAGCGACTTTGATGCGCCGGCAGCAACTTCCATACCTGCGCGAACAGAACCAGTTACCGAAACCATTCCCGGCACGTCGTGGTCAACCATTGCGCGACCGGTGTCGCGATCTCCGCACACAACGTTGAGCACACCTGGAGGCAAAATGTCGCCAATGATTTTGGCAACGAGCGCAGTTGAAGCTGGAGTGGTGTCACTTGGCTTCAACACTGTGGTGTTGCCAGCGGCAATTGCGGGAATGAACTTCCACACACCCATCATGAGTGGGTAGTTCCACGGTGCTACTTGGGCACACACGCCAATTGGTTCACGACGTATATATGAGGTGAAGTTTGGAACGTACTCGGAAGCACTCTTACCTTCCAACATTCGCGCTGCACCAGCGAAGAATCGAATCTGATCCATCATCGGTGGTACTTCTTCGCTGAAAGTAATTGCACGCGGTTTACCCGTGTTTTCAATTTCACATTCAATCAATTCAGTCATGTGCTTTTCCATCACATCGGCAATGTCATTGATTGCTTTTTGGCGAACTGCAGGAGTGGTGTTCTTCCACGACTCGGCTGCAACCGCAGCGGCCTTCATTGCATCGTCAACATCATTTGGCCCAGAAAGCGCAGCCGTGGCGTATTGCTCGCCTGTTACTGGGTCAATCACCGGGGTCGTACGACCATCGCGCGCTGGTACTTCTTTGCCGTTGATGAAGTTGTTAAACGATTTCATGACACAAGACTACCCATTCGGCTAGACATAGGACATGGCTACAAGCAATGGCGCTCAAGCGATAAAGACCGTAGGTGTTCCAAAAGAAGTCAAAACCATGGAAGGTCGTGTATCGCTCACTCCCGATGGCGTTCGAGAGTTTGAACGTCTTGGAATTGATGTATTCGTAGAAACCGGTGCCGGACTCGGGGCGTCAATTACTGATGCCGAGTACGAAGCAGCAGGAGCAACGATCGTGCCTACGGCGGCAGATGCCTGGTCGCAGCAAATGGTCGTCAAGGTGAAGGAGCCAAAGGAAGAAGAGTTCGGATATCTTCGCGACGACCTCACGCTGTTCACTTACCTTCACTTGTCGGCGTATCCAAAGGTTGCCGAAGCTCTCGTGAAATCAGGAACAACCGCCGTTGCGTATGAAACCGTGCAAGCAGCTGATGGTTCGCTTCCGCTTCTTGCACCGATGAGTGAAATTGCAGGACGATTGGCAACACAAGCTGGGGCACGATTTCTTGAACGACCTCAAGGTGGTCGCGGAGTACTTATGGGTGGAGCACCAGGTGTACGCCCCGCAAACGTTGTGGTGATCGGTGCAGGAAATGTTGGTTACAACGCGGCATGGATTGCTGCGGGAATGCTTGCCAATGTCACCATCTTGGACAAAAACCTTGACCGCTTGCGCTTCTTAGATCAAATCTGCATCGGTCGCACCTCCACGCTTGCATCAAATCGTGGATCAATTGAACGTGCACTACTCGATGCCGACTTAGTGGTTGGTGCAGTTCTTGTTGCAGGTGCTCGCGCACCGATTGTGGTGAGCGAAGACATGGTGCGATCAATGAAGCCTGGCTCCGTCATCGTTGACGTGGCAGTTGACCAAGGTGGCTGCATTGCAACTACACGTGAAACGTCACATGTTGACCCTATTTATATGCAACACGGAGTTGTGCATTATGCAGTAGGCAATATGCCTGGCGCAGTTCCTTACACCAGCACCTATGCGCTCACCAACGCAACACTTCCCTACCAAATTGATCTCGCGCGTCTTGGAGCCCAAGCTGCAATTGAAAAGAACGAAGCATTGCGCCACGGACTCAACACTGCTCGTGGCT
>JALQWV010000069.1 GCA_023263465.1 Ilumatobacteraceae bacterium | reverse complement strand
ACGATTGTGCACGATCTCGTGATAGCAGTAGACGGGAGCGGGAAAGGTGCGAACCATCCACGCAAGCGCTTTGATAGCCATCTCTACGCCTGCGCAAAATCCGCGTGGGGCAGCGAGCAGGACGCGATCAACTGTGTTAATTGAATCAGGCATGTTTTGTATCCACCGACACCATACTGCAGTGTTTTTCTTGCTTTGGAGTTCAGACCAATGTTTCAATGACAAGAGTAGAATGAACGAGTGTCAACCGAATCGGAAAACGAAACTCCATCGGTACTTCCGACGGTGGTGATTGTTGGAAGACCAAATGTAGGCAAAAGCACGTTGTTCAACCGATTCATGGGTTCGCAGGTTGCAATCGTTGAGGACCAGCCAGGTATTACCCGCGATCGCTTCGAACGCGAAGTTGAGTGGACAGGCAAGAAGTTCAACCTGGTGGATACCGGTGGATGGATGCCAGGTGGTACAGATCTTGACGCCAAGGTAAGTCGCCAAGTAGAAGAAGCAGCAAAGACCGCAAGCTTGGTGTTGTTTGTTGTTGATACCGCCATTGGGGTTACCGACGATGATGAGCAAATCGGTTTGTGGTTGCGTCGACTCAAGTGTCCTGTCATTGTTGTCAGCAACAAGATCGACTCCGATAAACGTGAGGCTGATCGCTGGGACTTTCTTAAATTGGGTTTTGGGGATCCTGTTCCAGTATCTGCTTTGCACGGTCGTAAATCGGGCGACTTGCTGGACATGATTTTGGAGGTGGTCAATGCACCCGATGCGGAAGAAGAAGTTGTTCTTCCGCGCGGAGTTTCTGGAATTCCCCGTGTGTCGATCGTTGGTCGTCCAAACGTAGGTAAAAGCACATTGTTCAATCGCTTGGTGGGAGAAGACCGCTCGATCACTCACGATATGGCGGGAACCACTCGCGATGCAATTGACACACAGGTTGACACACCTGATGGTCCAATTGTTTTCGTTGACACTGCAGGAATGCGCCGTAAGAGTCAAGTGGACGAATCCGCCGAGTATTACTCATTTGTTCGCGCTTTGCGTGCTGTGGATGAATCGGATGTTGCATTGCTCGTCATTGATGCACAGGAGGGAATCACAAACCAAGATCAGCGCCTCGCCGAGCGTATTGACGCAGCAGGGTGCCCGGTCATCGTGGTGTTGAATAAGTGGGAGACGCTTGATGCCGATGGGCGTGAGCGTATTGACACGGAAATGATTCGGAAGCTGTACTTCATCGGCGATGCTCCCGTGCTCAAACTCTCAGCTCTAACTGGCAAAGGAGTTCACCGATTACTTCCGATTCTGCAAGAGTGCATCGTCGATTATCACAAACGTGTTCCTACAAAAGACGTGAACCGTGTTATTGCAGAAGCACAACAAAAGCAGCCAGCAGGTGCTGGCGCTCGGGTGCTGTATGCCTTGCAAGGGGCGAATGACCCTCCAACGTTCACGCTATTTGTGAATCGGGAATTACCACAACATTATTTGCGCTATCTCGAACGATCGATACGCGAAAAATTTGACTTCGGTTCTACACCTATTAAGTTGCGCGTGCGCAAGCGATCGGACTGAAGTAGACCCTTATGCCGTGGTGCGAACCATGTTCAAAGTATTTAGCGCCGAGTGCGGTCTCACAAGACGGTCGTTGTCCGAATTGTGCAACTGAAATTGAGATCGCTAATGCGCATGGCACCATTACTGCCAAGAATCTTGATCTGAAAAAGCTGGCAGGTGCAGACGGCGAAGAAGAGGTTCCGTTGCCGTGGCATTTCAAGCTGCTAGTTGGCGGACTCGTGTTGTATTTGTCTTGGCGTGTCATCGACTTGTTCCGTTAGGCTCAGCAAGGTACGGGCTGTAGCGCAGCTTGGTTAGCGCGCTTGTCTGGGGGACAAGAGGTCGTGGGTTCAAATCCCGCCAGCCCGACTCTGCACGTGCGTGCTGGTTGATCAGATGCTGACGAGTACTAATGCCGCTGCAGCCAGCAGCATCCCCACAGTCTGTGAACGATGGAGTCTCTCGCGATCAAACCTCATGGCTAGAGCCACTGTCGAAACCGGGTAGAGAGCAACAATCACAGAGACCAGCGACATCAAGCCCATGCTGGTCGCAGCAAGATAAAAACCATTTGCGGAAGTGTCGAGCACACCGGCAAGAATGGCGAAGCCGATTGCTTGCTTTGGCACGTGGATGCGTTTCGTTTGGAACAGTGCGATGAGTGCAACAGTCGGCACACTGACCATGCGCTGACCGAATAGTGGCCACAATCCGTGCTCATGACTGGCATTGCCCATGCAGACAAAGATCATCCCAAAACCAAATCCAGCGGCGATGGCCATCCATATGGCGCTCATGGAAGTAGGTAGGTCATGGCGATCAAGTACATCGCCAACGAGTGCTACCGCAACAACCGTAGGCGAAAGCCGGCCGACGCGCAGTCGATCGACAACTATGCTGTGGCGCGTGCCGAGACCCATCCAGATCGCACCATCGGTGTTGCCCGCGGATTTCTCCAAGCTGGGCGAGGCGATCGTTGCATTGGATGCCGCGGGCGTGGATCTCATCCAGTGGGACGTGATGGACGGCCAGTTCGTGCCCAACCTCACCTTCGGTCCCGACGTCATCGCCTCCACGCGAC
>JALQWV010000036.1 GCA_023263465.1 Ilumatobacteraceae bacterium | reverse complement strand
GATGTTTCCGACTGGATGTCGGACATGTCGCTAATGCGGACTTGCAACTCTATCGGCGCAAATTCGGGCTTCCCAACGCCCAAAACACGGGTTTCGGGCAGATTGAGAAGGGCTGTTTAGTCGCCGGTTCGGGCTACCAATTTGGCCTTCACGGTGATGCGCTTGCCATCCCGGAGGAGCTCAATTTCGACCGTTTGGCCGGGGCTGGCATCTCGAATAGCGGCCACCAAACCTGCCTGGCCATCTATTGGCTCGCCATCCACAGACAGCACAATGTCACTTTCTCTAATACCAGCAAGGCTTGCAGGGGAATTCGGCTGGACACTGGAGATTATTGCCCCCTGTCCACCATCGGTCCGCTCGGCCAGACCCACACCCAAAAAGCCCTCTTGGCGAACCTGGCCACCTGCCTGACTCCGAAGTTGCTCGAGGACAGGCACGATTTCATCGACCGCGATGGAAAAGCCCACATTATTGGCGGCCGAATTGGCGTCGCTGCGGGCCACGGCCGTATTGATGCCTACCACTTCGCCACGGAAGTTGACCAACGGCCCGCCCGAGTTACCCGAAGAAATCGCGGCATCTGTCTGAATAAGGCCGTTCAATGCCCCCGACTCAGTGATGATTGTTCGTTTGAGTGCGGAGACAATTCCCGACGTCACAGTAGGACCGCCATCCAGGTCGAGTGCGTATCCAATTGCAATCACTCCGTCACCAATTCGAATGGTTCCCGGCTGGGCAAATGTTGCTGGTTTCAAATCTGTTGCCTCAATTTTCAGCAAGGCAAGATCGTTACCGGGGTCAGACGCCAATACTTTGGCAAGTCGAGGTTCAGTTTCACCAGCAAAACGAACATGTACTTCAGTTGCATCTGCAACTACGTGCGCATTAGTCAAGATCTCACCATCGGCCGTGAGCACCACTCCAGTGCCTGTACCTTCCCCAACCGTCATTCCATCATCGATAGAACTCGAGATGGTGACAACGCTGTCGGACATTGCGTTGGCAACTTGGGCAATCACTGTGTCGCCCACACTTGCGTCGTCTGGACCTACTTCACTCGTGACCAGAGGAGAATTTGACGGCTGGACTGAGGAACCCGAACCGAATGACAGATCCCAGTTGCTTGAAACTTCATTTCCAACAAGCCCACCAATGAAACCAACTACCAAAGTCAGCAGCACACCAAGTGTGCGGCGCGGTGATTTCGAGGACGCGCTCGAGGCAGGAGGAGCCGACGGAGGAGGAAGTGGTGAATTAAATTCGTTGTCTTCCGGGGACGGGGTCATCCAACTAGTCATAACTTTGTTCTATCGCAGAATCGCCGCTGTCAGCCATCAGAAACTTGCATTCTTTACCAATTCTTGAAATCACTCGTTCTTCATGCCGCAAACCGCTAAGTTCGCCCATGTGTCAGCACCACCATCTTCGATCAAAATTCGCCGTGCCACGGTTGCTGATGCTGCTGCAATTGTAGAAATTTACAACCACGAAGTTCAATTTGAGACGTCAACTTTTGACCTTGTTCCTCGAACTCTCGAGGCGCAACAAGCTTGGATCAGTGCACGCAGCGGTGCGTTTTCCGCGATCGTTGCAATTGATGAAACTGACACGGTTGTTGGATTCGGTGCGCTCAGTGAATACCGAGATCGCGCTGCATACAAAACATCGGTAGAAAACTCGGTCTATGTCAAACGAAACCTTGCACGTTCGGGAATTGGCCGATTGATTTTGACCAATTTGCTTCAGCAAGCCGCCGACTCTGGTTTTCATTCGGTGATGGCCAGAATTGAAGCCTCAAGCCTGGCTTCACGCGGATTACATGAGTCCTGCGGCTTTACCCTGGTGGGGATTGAGCGCGAAATAGGACGCAAATTCGGTCGCTGGCTTGACGTTGCCCTCATGCAGTGTTTGTTGCATGAGCAGCCAAACATTTAGCGATTAGTTCAGAACATCGTTGGTGATTGGTTCTCCAACGGCAATATCGCGTTTTGCTTTCATGCCTGCAACGCGCGAGAAATCATCTGGCGGCAATCCTCCAGCTGGACGCACCGAGCGAACATTGTGTTCGGTGATTTGATCGCCAGCATGTATTGCGGTCACTGCTCGCAACGAACGACGAAACTTCAAGCTATTGACTTCCGATGTAGACGGACCAAAGCGTGCGGTACCTAATGCACTTGAGGCCTCTCGTATATCTCGAATCATTGCAGCGAACTCGTGTGGTTCTAGCGAAAAGGCTCCATCAGGGCCACCGTCACTTCGACGAATGGTGATGTGCTTTTCAATAATGGTTGCACCAAGTGCGACAGCACTAATTGCAGTTACCGATGTCATGGTGTGATCAGAGAGTCCAACCGGAATTCCCCACTTTGCGATCATGGTTGGAATCGCAGCCAAATCCATTTCCGAACTATTCGCCGGGTATGTGGAGTTGCAACGGAGTACTGAAACCTGTGGCGCACCTGCACCTTGTGCAGCCTTTACTGCAGCATCAATTTCGTCCAATGTCGACATACCTGTTGACATGATCATTGGCTTTCCCTGTGATGCAACGTAACGAATAAGCGGAAGGTCAACAAGTTCAAATGATGCAATTTTGTAGGTTGCAATGTTGAACTGCTCAAGAAAATCGACTGCAGTGCGATCAAATGGACTCGACAGCCAATCAATGCCCAGTTTGTTTGCCTCGGCAACCAAGTCACCCGTCCATTCCCATGGTGTCATCGCTTCGGCATATAGGTCTGCAAGTTGGCGACCATCCCACAGTGTTCCGCCAGTCACGCGGAAGTCGGGGTGATCGGAGCGCACCGTAATGGTTTCTGCCGTGTAATGCTGAAACTTCACGGCATCGGCGCCGGCTTCGTGCGCTGCATGAATAACTTCAAGTGCCCGAGCTTTGCTGCCACCATGATTGGCGGAGAGTTCAGCGATGACATACACCGGCTTACCCATGAATGATCACCCCCTTTTCGCTGAGCTTCTGCAGAACACCGATTTCAGCCTTCTTCCACGATTCGCGCATCAATTCAAGTGTAACTACCGACAACATTTCGTCACCGCGCTTCACAGCATCAGTCTGCACACCTGTGCGCACGTAACCGACGCTTTCGTACAGGCCGATTGCATTTTCGTTCTGTGCGATGGCTTCACATTTCACAACAGCTACAGCCAACTCGTCAAATGCATAACGGAACGAAAGGGCACATGCCGCCTGTGCAATGCCTTTGCCACGTGAGTTCATATCCGCCAAATACATTCCCCACTCGCACGAATTTTGCTGATGTGAAATGTTCGTAAGAAAAACCGAACCAACAGCAATGTCATCTGCATGGATTTTCCAATACACCTTGGACATATCGGCGAGCATGGAGTCAAACCACGCATTGTGTTCCTCCACGCTAATTACATGGTTGGTGTACATCCATTTCGAAACAGCAGGGTCGTTTCTCCACTCACGTAGTGACTCTTTATCGGCGTGCGAAACCCGGACAATTTCGACAATCACGCGAAAGCCCCGATCTCACGCGCCACCATGTTTGCCCCGTTGGCAATACCAATGCTCAAAGCCGCGCCGCGCATCGCAGAAGTTCCACCCAAAACGCACGACTGAACTTCGTTCAACACAGAATCAATGTTGAACCGAACGCGACAGTCAACAACTCGTGTGAATCCAAGCTTCTTTGCTGCATTCGCCGATGCAAACTGATTATCGGCGACTACTAGACCAATTGACGGCGTTCCTACCGCACAGGCTTCCCACAAAGAAGAGCCGGCTGCAAGCACTGCTACTTGGGCACTCGCCAAACTTGCAACATAATCTTGCTGATCAATCAAAGTTACATTCCCCAATTGATCTGCCAACTTTTGGATGAGCGCTCGCTGAGTGTTTGCGTGTCCAATTGCAACGCAGATCTGTAAGCCAGTTTCAGCCAATGCCTCAACAATCGGTGCCGTGAGTCCTAGAAAGTCGGCGCCACCCATTGCAACAAACACTTCACCCTCACGTGTTGGCAAATTCTTTGCTGCAACCTCGCGCACTTCCTTACGCACCATTGCAAATGATAAACCAAGCAAAAGTTTTGGGTTTCCGTCTAGTTGTTCATACATAGCTGCGGATGCATGTGGATTCTGATTAATCACCACACTCGGTGATTGGGCATTCGTTTCTGCGTTATCGTCAACTACGGCAAAAGCTGTGCTGCTTGCTTCAAGTACTTCAAAAAACTCGCGCGAAAACTCATACCCATCGACTACAACGACGCTGGCACTGCGCTGAAGCACGAATTGAGCATCTTCTTTTGACCGGGGAGCACATGAAAGCTCAACCACGTCAATGCCACACGACGAGGCGAGTGAC
>JALQWV010000033.1 GCA_023263465.1 Ilumatobacteraceae bacterium | reverse complement strand
AAACCTTTGGTCGCGAAAAACGCGATACGCCGGCTCGCTGCAACAGCAGTCGAATCATCTTTTCTGTAATTTCAAAGTCGGTAATTGCACCGCCGCGTAGCGGTCGTACCGCAACGATGTATCCCGGTGTTCGACCGATCATTCCCCACGCTTCCTGACCCGTGGCGAGCACTTCTCCTGTTTTGCGATTAACCGCAATTACTGAAGGTTCATTGATCACAATTCCCCTGCCCTGCATGTACACCAGAGTGTTTGCAGTGCCAAGGTCGATGGCTAGGTCACGTGCCATATTGAGTTACCCCCTCTGATGCCGATCGCGCGATTCCTGTAATTGCTGGCGCAAATGCGCCCGCGAATCATCAGAAAGTGCGTCTAAGTGCCTGTGAAAAGCTGCCATGCCATTGTTCCTATTTACTCGCTGACCTTCTTGCCACACCAAGTACGCGAGTGTTAACGCTGAAACGACAGAAATTGCTGCAAACAAAATGGTGAGTGGTGCCATTGCGATCATGAACGTGTCTTTGATTTCCGCAGCTCGTCGATTGTCGTGATGTGTTGTGCACTTCGTGCCCAATCGCCACCATCGCCCCACGACTCATGTTTCCAAATTGGAACAGTTGACTTCAACGCATCAATTCCAAATCGTGCAGCCTCAAATGCTGTAGGTCGATGTGGTGACGACACAACGACCAAGACCGATGATTCGGTGAGTTGCAATTCTCCAATTCGATGCAGTAGCGCCACTCGCCCAATGTCTGTCCATTGCCGGCGCATCTCTTCAACTATGGCAATGCACTTTGGCACGACTTCCTCTTCATATGCCTCGTAAGTAAGCGAGCGAACATCAGTGCGGCCATCGGAATGGTCGCGCACCGTTCCCGAAAACACCACAACCGCCCCACAACTTGGCAGTAGTGCCCAGTCGTAAGTTGCGCCAACTTGTAATGGCTGCTCCGTGAGCTCAATCCACGTGTCGCCGTTGTGGAGATTTCGGCGCTCGGTCACGGCTTCATCGTACCCGAGGTGGGCGACGTGCCTTGTGAAGTTGTCATGACTAACCTTCGCCTCGTGTCGAACAACCACCACGACGATGAACCATCGGAGAATTTCGATCCATCAGGTGAAGTTATTTTCAATGCACCGCTTCCACCGTACGAAAGGCAGTGGCGACACCCCAGCGAGGTTGCAGAACAGGTGCAACTGTCAACACCAGAGCCACATCTTCCTTCGCGCACCGTGCGGTCAGTGGTGTCGTGCGCGGCAGTAACGAGTTTTGCTGTCTCCCTTGTGCTGCTCTGGGTAGTTACCCCCCGCTCAAATTCATGGGTTCCTGTCACAGCCAAACGAACTTCCCTCGCCACAACTCAACGGCAAGCCACACGAGCTCCTTTTGCACTTGGAGCCGTGTCCTCTGATGACGACATGGTGATTCCACTTACCTCAACTGGATACTTCATAGGCAGCGGAATCGGACTCTTGCCAAACGAGGAAATTGAAGCTCGGTTCGCTGATGGATCCACGGTGTTACTGCGCGTTCTTGAAGTGGACTTCAGTACGGGAATTGCATGGTTGCACTCGGTTGATTCGTCTTCTCATACATTCATCAACCTTGCACAAAACCTCCAGCCTCCATCAACTGTCCTGAGTGAAATGAGACAAGGACAGCGTTTGTTCATCGCTTCCCCTTCCGAAGGAATGAGTGATGCACGAATCGCAATTTCCTCTGCACATTCAACGCAACGCAATTTATGGCCCATTGATTTCTTTTTGCACGACCATTGCCGAGGTGCAGCACTAAATTCCTTGCAACAACTCGTTGGTTGGTGCGTCGAACTAAAAGGTGCACATTGGGTGGTTCCCACTCGTCAATTGGTTGACATGCTCCATAGGCTTGAGAGCAATGTCAGACAGCCCTAACGAAAACCCATTTTCCGGATTGCCATTCTTCGGAGATATGGCTAAAGCCATGTCGTCTCAAGGACCGTTGCAATGGGATGTGGCACGCCAAACTGCAATGATGACGGCACTTTCTGGCAACTCCACCGAGCCAAACGTAGACCCGGCAGCCAGAGTAGGTATCGAGCACTTGGTACCGATTGCAGATCTTCATGTGCGCAATCACACGGGTCTTGACACTGCGTCGGCGGGCAAGTTGCCCCACGTTGTAGTGGTCAATCGTTCACTGTGGGCGCATCACACACTCGAGTCATACAAACCATTGTTTAACGAACTTGCATCGTCGCTTAGTGGTTCACCGATCATTCCAACCGATGCACTCGACGTCCACCAAGACGATCCCATGATGAACATGATGGCGTCGCTTAACAAAATGATGGCGCCAGCAATGATGGGAATGTCGGTTGGAACCATGGTGGGTCAACTGGCACTCAAGTCGTTTGGGCAATACGACCTACCACTTCCGCGCGAGCCACGTGATCAAATGCTGATCGTTGCATCAAACGTTGACGAGTTTGCACACGACTGGAGTATTCCCGTAGATGACATGCGCATGTGGGTGCTCATTCACGAACTCACGTCACACGCAGTGCTCACATCGACGCATATTCGCTCTGCAATAGGCGCTGCAATTAGTTCATACATCGGCGGGTTTTCGCCAAATCCAAACGCTCTCATGGAGCGCCTCACCAGTTTGGATCTGGGTACCAGTGACCCAATGGCCATGATGCAGAAGTTTCTCACCGACCCCACCATCATTCTTGGAGCAGTGCGTTCGGCATCACAAGAGGCTCAAGCGCCGTCACTCGACGCCATGATCGCTGCCATCATTGGCTACATCGACCATGCTGTCGACACCGTTTCGGCTTCATTGCTCGGTGGAAGTTCTCAAATTAGCGAGGCAGTCCGCCGCCGCAGAGTTGAGGCTTCGCCGAGTGACTCCTTTGTTGAACAACTGCTTGGACTGCGTCTTACTCGCCAACAGGTGGACCGCGGCCATGCATTTGCAGCGGGAGTGGTGGAACGTGCAGGCCACGATGGGCTCGCGTCGCTGTTCAACGCTGCGGGAAACCTGCCGACACCCAGCGAATTAGATGCCCCTGGCTTATGGCTAGCCCGACTCAATATTGAGCAACGCGATATCAGCGAATAATTAGTACTTAAAGGCGTAGTACGCAGTGGCGATCGCGGCATAAACGCCAACGAATGCAAACCCCACAGCCCCACTAGGAACAAACAACACTGCAAGCAATCCACCGGCAACCTGAAACAATTGATTTCGCGTTTCATATTGGGCAAATACACGTGATCGGTTGGCGTCGGGTGCATGTTGCTGCACGATTGAGTCAAAGGCCAGTTTTCCGATTGCACCAAAACCGTTCACCACTCCAGCAAGCACGATTCCGGCAGTAATACTCCCGTTCACAGCCGAAATGATTCCCGTAATGGCAACCACGCATAACGAACTCACCAAAATGCTGTGGTGATTCAACTTTCTCGTCAGCGGTGCACCAATCGAATTGGCCAGCAGAGTGCTAGCCGAACCAATTGCAAGCGCGAATCCGAACCATGCAAGTCCTGCCTTTTCATTACGTAACCAAAACGCCAAGTGCAACATCATGAACCCACTCGTTGCTCGCAGTGAAGACATCGCAACTGCAGCACGAATAATTTCTGGAGTGCTCAATTCTTCGCGCTCTGCACGAGTTGCCTTGCTCCTTACCGCAGCAACATGGCGCGGCAATTTGAGGGTCATTGTTGCGGCAAGCACAAACGCAATCGCCGACAGCACAAGGGACATTTGGGTGTCAATTCGTTGCAGCAGAACCGCAGGTCCGCCTGCAGCGAAACCAACAATTCCCGTGAGTCTGCCGAATTTTCCATTTGCGGACATCAGTTCGGCATCGTTTTGCACAACCGTCGGCATCATTGCTGAGCGCGACACTTGATACACCTTGGCCAAAATCAAAGAAGCAAATGCCAGCGGAAACAGCATCACAGATTGCAAATAGCGAGCCATAGCCAGCACCACGATTGCTCGCAAGATGCCCACTATGAACACCGTCATTCTGCGGCCACCCGGCATTCGGTCAAGGAATGGGCTTATGCCCTTTGACAGCACGACAAACGGAGCAAAACTGAATGCAAGAAAGAGCAGTACTTTGCTTCGAGCGGCATCTGGACTTATTGACAAAAACAGCGAATCGGCTAACGAAACCGCAAGCGCTGCTTCACCAGCAATCATCATGATGTGAACGCGCGACAGGCGTTGTAATGGAGTGGTCAGTGTTGCTATGCAACAACTTTCTCATACTTGTAGCCCAACCCACGGATTGTTGCCACGCGAGTGGGCACTGCTGGGTCTAACTCAACCTTCGAGCGAAGTCGCTTGATATGCACGTCAAGCGTCTTGGTGTCTCCGTAGTAGTCAGTTCCCCACACACGGTCAATCAAGGTTTCGCGCGTAAGTACTCGTCCGGCGTTAGCCATCAGTACATACAGCAACTCAAATTCCTTTAATGGAAGCTTGGTAACTTCACCACGCACGGTGACGATATGTTGCTCTGGGTCAATGGATACATCGCCAATGCTGACGGTTCCAATACCCACTTCTTCAATTTCGGTTGGCGTGAGCGAACTGCGACGCAACGCTGCACGAATGCGCGCCACAAGTTCACGCAACCTGTATGGCTTCACGATGTAATCGTCGGCCCCTACTTCAAGCCCAACCACCGTGTCGATTTCGGAACCTTTTGCTGACACCATGATGATGGGCACTTGGCTCTTCTTACGAATCTCGCGACACACATCAGTTCCCGAAATTTTTGGCAGCATCACGTCTAACAACACAATGTCTGCCTTTATGCCATCAAACATGGCCAGTGCTTCTGCTCCATCGCGAGCAACATGCACGCGAAAACCCTCGCGTTTCAACCCAATTTCAAGAGCCTCAACAAACGTCTCTTCGTCTTCAACCAGGAAGACAACGGGAAGATCGGCCGACATTGGAATTTACGGCCTCGGAAACTCGCCAGAAGCATCTAGTCGCGCTCGATGGCGAGCGGCGCCCTTGAGCTCTGGTTTCCAACCAGTCACAATAAATCGCGTGCGCTCACCAACGTTTACCGCATGATCACCAATGCGCTCGTAGAAGCGAGCAACCATCGCCAGCTGAACGGCGACCTGCAAATCAATTGCTTCTCGTGCATGAATCTCAAAAATTTCTGCAATAAATCGTCGATGCAATCCGTCAAGGAATGAGTCCATGTCATCAATTGCTGCTGCCTTTGCAGCGTCATGGTCATTAAATGCTTCCATCGTGGAAACAAACAGCTGTTGTGCTTGTTCGCTCATTTTTGCGATGAGGTCACTTAGTTCAGGATCGATCTTGTGACCATAAATACGTCGAGCAGCTTTGCAAATATTCACTGCAAGATCCGCAGAACGCTCAAGCTCTCCGGCAATTTTGATCATGGAGACAAGTTCGCGAAGGTCGCCAGCAACTGGTGATTGCAACGCAAGTTCCTGAAAGCACTTTTCTTCGATGTCAATTGCACGGGCATCAATTTCATCGTCGGCTTGCAACAAATAATCTGCGCCTTCAAGGTCGCTATTCAATAACACTGCAGTTGCACGTGGAATGGCCTCGATGACCGATTTTCCAAGCGCCATAACTTCTTGACGAATTTCTTCAATCTCTTTATGAAACGTACTGCGAAGTTCTTCCACGTGCCCAACCTATTCTCTCAGGGTTACGTTCAACCGAACTACAGATTACTACGAGGTAAACGAACCTGATTTATCGCACTTGAGTGGCAACGACCCATTCGTGCAACTTCTTTTGAGCATCACCTGACTCCGCAACGGAGCCAATGCGTTCCCAGCGATTGTCGCTTTGCAAGAGGAAATGAGTCGACGCATCGTCGAGCAAGAATCCAAGCACCGTATCGAGCCACATGCGGTGCTTGGGATGAGTAAGTGGCGCAAGTGCTTCCACACGACCATCCAAGTTGCGTCCCATCATGTCGGCAGAGCCAATGAGGTGCAAGGGTTCGTCGTTATCGAGGCCGTGTTCAAATCGATAAATGCGAGAGTGCTCCAAGTAACGACCGAGAATTGATCGCACCACAATGTTTTCTGACATTCCCGCAACGCCGGCGCGAATACAACAAATTCCGCGCACAACTAGATTGATTTTTACTCCTGCGCCACTGGCGCGATACAGAGCTTCAATTACTGCTGGGTCAGAAATTGAGTTGATCTTGATGGTGATTTTGCCGGTCTCACCAAACGTTGCTTCCTTATCAATGAGCGCAATGATGCGATCACGCAATTGATGTGGCGCAACAAGCAACACTTCATAGTCAGGCTCTTGTGCGTAACCCGTTAAGAAATTAAATAATTCTGCAACATCGGAGCCGATGGCGTCTTCGCTTGTGAAGAACCCGATGTCTTCATAGAGTCGCGCAGTGGTGGAGTTGTAGTTGCCGGTACCAATATGCACATATCGACGCATTTTGTCGGGGTCGTTGCGTACAACCAGAATACATTTTGCGTGCGTCTTCAAGCCAACCAATCCGTACGTCACGTGTACGCCGGCGTATTCAAGTTCTTTGGCCCACGAAACATTTCGTGCTTCGTCAAAACGTGCTTTCAGTTCGAGTACAACCGCAACTTGTTTGCCCATTTCCGCAGCCTTAATCAGGTGCATGGCAATGGACGAATCACCTGACGTGCGATACAGCGTCATTTTGATGGACTGCACATTTGGGTCGAGCGCTGCCTGTTTAACAAAGGTTTCTACAGAAGTACTGAAGGATTCGTGTGGGTGATGCACCAGTAATTGACGCTCGCGAATTACTGCAAATATTGACTTTTCGCCCTCTTCTACAGCCTGAAGTCGACCAGCGGTAAGCGGTGCCCACGGTGCATAACGAAGTTGCGCAAGGTTGAGGTTTGCAAACTGATTGAGCGCAGTGAGATCAATACTCGTTGTGTGTCGTGAAACATCTTCAGCGTCTATTTCAAGTTCGTCAATGAGCAAAGCAACCAAGTCACTCGACATTGCTTCCGGAACTTCCAACCGCACCGCCTTGCCAAAGCGACGACGACGCAATTCCATTTCCACTGCAACCAACAGATCTTCGGCGTCTTCATCGTCAACCGAAAGGTCGGCATTGCGGGTGACGCGAAATGGATGACACTGCATAATTTCCATGCCCGGGAATAAGCGCGGCAAATTGGCGCTAACAATTTCCTCAATGCTCACAAACGTGAATGAATCTGGCAATTGGAAAAAACGTGGGAATGTTTGGGGCAGCTTTACACGCGCAAATCGCTCTTCGCCCGACTTCGGGTCGCGCACCACAATGGCAAGGCTGAGTGCCAAATTGGAAATGTAAGGGAAAGGATGCGCTGGGTCTACCGCTAGAGGCGTAAGCACAGGGAAAATTCGTGATTCAAAGACTCCCGTGAGGTGTTCACGATCTACAGCCGATAATTCCCTCCAGGTTGAAATGCAAATGCTGTGTTCAGCAAGTTGTGGAATTATTTCATCCATCCACACACGTTCTTGTTGGGCAACAAGCTTCTTGGTAATTCTGCGAATGTCGTCCAATTGGTGTTGAGGGGTTCGTCCATCTGGCGTTTTAGTGTGTACATCTCCGGCGATTTGTCCCTTTAATGCCGCAACTCGAATTTGGAAAAATTCATCAAGGTTGCTGCTAAAGATTGAGACAAAACGGCAACGCTCCAACAGCGGCACTCCAGTGTCACTCGCCATTGCCAAAACACGAGCGTTGAAGTCAAGCCAACTGAGCTCACGATTGATAATTCGCGCGTCGATGTCTGAATCGTATGAACCCGCTTGTTGAGCGATTCGGGTTTTAAAGAAATTTCGCCAAGATGTCATTGGCTGTTTAC
>JALQWV010000022.1 GCA_023263465.1 Ilumatobacteraceae bacterium | reverse complement strand
CCTGTGGATAACTTTTACAGTGGCTGATTGCTCCATTGCGTAATGGCCAAAGCCAAAGCAGGAACCATTCCGAGGGCATTGCCATTCCCATTGTCGTCGCCGATGGTGCACATCACTGCTGGCATACGTGTTTCACGAAGTACGGGAAGTTGCATGCCACCCGCCACAACCAAAAGCGCACCGTCTATTGACTGAACATTCGAAGCACATAATTCCGCCGCGACCTTTCCACCAGCTGAAACGAACGAGTCGGTTTGGTAATAAGCGAAATGCACCCCCTGAGTTGTGGCACGTGAAACACCGATGTACAAATGTGCACCGAACGAGTTGGCTGTTCGAGCATGAGCATGAGGGTCTGCGTTCTCAATGGTCATGACATCATCACCGCGATTGCGTAATTCACGCACCAGCAGGCGAGTGAGACGTGTGTTGTTGTCGAAGCAGCCGATCACTATGCGCGGACGTTCAGTGCTGTGTTGCGCATTAAGCAAAGTTTCGTACTCACGTACCGTCACAATGCCGGGTCCCTCACCGCTTTGACTACGTGTTCGTTCTAGCGCGCGAATTGAATTCACTCCACAAATTCCGTCAGCAGTGATTCCGTAGTTTTGTTGAAACTCGGTGAGTGCGCGCAATGTGTGTGGTCCAAAGATTCCATCTGCGCGACCGCAATCAAAACCCAATTTTGCAAGCACGGTTTGCAATGCTTGAACGTCATCGCCACGCATGTATGGAGACGTTAGATACAGCAGTCGAGCACCCAACACCCACATAGATTCCACAAGCGTTGTCCAAGTGAGGTGGTCACACGTTCCCGTTACTGGTAATCCACGCAGTCCTTGAAACTCTGCAACTACTTGTTCGGTGCGAGCACAATACACACCCGACTCAAATGTGCCCTGTGCAAGCATGCCTGCAGCAACAAGTCGACGCTGAAGATCGTGTACGGCCGTGCCGTGACTACCTTTCGTTAGCGTGAGTTCGGAAGAAATTCTGCGAGCTCCTGTAGCAACTTGCCTTTTCCAACAGCTCCAACCAAACGCTTAGCAGCTTCACCTTTGTTAAACACAATGAGCGTTGGAATACTCATGACATTGAAGCGCATGGCAATGTCGCCATAGTCATCAACATTGAGTTTGGCAATAGTGATGTTTCCTGCCTGCTCCGTTGCAATTTCTGCAAGCACAGGAGCGATAGCTTTGCAAGGTCCGCACCATTCGGCCCAAAAGTCAACAACAATAGGCGTGTCTGAACTGCCAATCGTTTCGTCAAAATTTGCCGATGTAAGTGTTGTAATTGATTGAGCCATAACGAATCCTTCGAAGTTGTGTACTGAAATTGTACTGAGTGCCACACGTGATCGCGTGAAATTGCCTCGGGGTGTGACCGATTAGTGCTGGTGCTCCAACCAACGCTCACTATCGATTGCAGCCATGCACCCTGAACCCGCAGCAGTAATTGCTTGTCGATAGGTGTGGTCTTGCACATCTCCACAGGCAAAGACTCCCTCAATGTTGGTGTAGGTAGAACCTGGTTTTGTAATGAGGTAACCAGAGTCCTCCATGTCAAGCACACCCTTAAACAAGTCAGTGTTTGGTCGGTGTCCGATTGCAATGAAAATCCCTGTGACACCTAGTTCGCTTGATGCACCAGTTTGTGTATTCGTTAGTTCCACACCAGTCACTTTGTCATCGCCGTGAATCTTGGACACGGTTGAATTCCAGATAATGGAAATCTTTTCGTTCGCAAATGCGCGGTCCTGCATAATTTTTGAGGCACGCAAAACATCACGACGAACAATCAAATGCACCTTTGATGCGAATTTGGTAAGAAACTGAGCTTCTTCAAGTGCGGAGTCTCCACCGCCAACAACTGCAATTTCTTGACCTCGGAAGAAAAATCCGTCGCATGTTGCACACGTGGATAGACCATGGCCAATCAATCGTGATTCTTCAGGAAGGCCCAACATCAACGACTGGGCGCCAGTGCTCACAATGACGCTGTCGGCGCTGTATTCCGTGTCACGAACCCAAGCACGGAATGGTCGGCTAGAGAAGTCAACACGGGTGACTTTTTCGGTAATGAATTCAGCACCAAATCGCGAGGCTTGCTCGCGACAACGTGTCATGAGTTCTGGACCCATGATGCCCTCTGGAAATCCAGGAAAGTTTTCTACCTCGGTGGTGAGCATGAGTTGGCCACCAGGTTGATCCGAGGTCGAACTTGGCTCACCTTCAATTACCAAGGGAAGCAAGCCGGCACGTGCTGTGTAGATGGCAGCAGTAAGACCGGCTGGGCCTGAACCAATAATCAAAACCTTGTGATGAATTGCCATAAGAAAAACGGTGCCTTTGTCGTAAGAGGTGACAAAAACTTAGTCGCGCGGGCGACGTTTGCGCATGCCCAATGCTCCAAGGGCCAAGAAAAACGCACCGAGAACGAAGTAGGCGACCCATACGGCTGTGTCGTGGCTTAACCATACGTCACCAAGAGAAATGAGGGCACGCATAATGCCAATAAGCAAGATGACAACACAGAACACGACCCCAACAATGGCCATGGTTCCAAACACAAGTCCGCGAATGACGGCAATCAGTGGCCGTGTGGTGTGATCACGCACAAATCCAAGCCAGCGGTCAATGAAATCAACAACTGCAGTAGACCAGTTTGGGTCGGAAAATGGATTGGAAACCATTATGTTCAGGCTAACCCTCGGTGAAGGCCACACCAGCGACGACACCCTGATACGGGTTTGATGCACTGCAGTTAGCGCTTTTTCCTACTTCACGAATTTTAATCAGTATGAATTGCGCAGGCGTAGCGATAGCAAAGCTTGCCCGTTCCCGTTTGATGTTGTAACCGCCATCAATGCTCGCGCCCCATTGATTGATGTCGGATGGCGCAGACTCGGCAGAGGCAAAGACATCAATTGCCCATGGCGCGTTTTGCATTCCCACACGCAATGTGCCCGTAGCCGCTCGGTTGAGTTGAACCACCAAACCAACAAATTCCTTGCTGCCGAAATATTGATTGTCGTAGCACGATGTAGACCACATGGTTGTCGCGTTTCCATCAAGCAAGTTTGGAAGTAACTCATCATTTTCCACACCATCGTCACCCAATGGGTCAAAGGTAGAAATTGAAGCAATGGTCACTGGTTCCACGACTGCAACAGATTCGGGAACAGCAGCAATTTCCGATGTGTTATCTCCAGAGACTCGCCACAATGCCACGCCAGCAATCAGGCTGAGCGCAATGAGTCCGACAAACATTCTCCGGAGCGCAAACGGTGGCGCAGACTGCGGAGTTCGTTGCTCGCCACGCGGTGGTGTCGCGGGGCGAATTGGTTCGCGAGGGGTAAACACATCCTCTTCTTCAAGAGCAATTCCCGAAGGAGGTGTGAGTTCAGTGGTCTTATCGTGTGCGCCAGTGAGAGCAGAATGCAACGCAACTTTCGTTTCATACCCTGTTGCAAAACGATGTTCAGGATTTCGCGACAGCAGTTTGTGAATGACCTTGACAAGCTGTGGTGATAGTGAAGGTCGAAGTCGAGCAAGGTCTGTCGGTTCGCGTTGCAGTCGAGCAAGGGCAGTGTCGGCATCGGACTCACCCAAAAACGGAACCTTCCCAGCCAAGCATTCATAGAGCACAAGGCCCAATGAATACAGGTCAGATCGACCATCCAAAGGTTTTCCACGAACCTGCTCGGGCGCCAGATATTTTGCTGTTCCCATCATGATGTTGTCATGAGTGAGATCGGCCTCAGTCGATGTTATTGCTTTGGCAATTCCAAAATCAGTGAGTAACACTCGGCCCTCTGGAGTGAGCAAAATGTTTCCTGGCTTCACATCTCGATGAATAAAATTTTTGTTGTGTGCTTCATCTAACGCCGCAGCTATTGACATACCAATGTGGATGGTGAGTTTTGGGCCCAAGCGCTGTTGTTTGTCAAGCAACTCGCGCAAACTTTTTCCCTTGACATATTGCATGATGACTGCTTGCTGACCATTGTGTTCAATGCAGTCATACACAGCGACAATGTTTTGATGGGTAATCCCAGCGCAAGCAATTGCTTCGCGCCGAAAACGTTCTGCCAACGTTGCATCATTAACTAAGTGCGGACGCAATAGTTTCACAGCAACTTTGCGATCAAGAAATGTGTCTTTAGCAAGCCACACCACAGCCATTCCACCGTGGGCAATTTTGCTCTCTAAGAGATAACGACCTCCAATGAGACCAGGGAGCACACCTTTTTCATTCATCGCTGTGAAGCGACGCTAGTGCTGTAACCCCTTATGAATCGGGGATATCTCCGCCGAAAACCAGAGTGTCGTCGTTACGGTTTGGTGTGAAATGCAACGCCGATAGTTCCGGCACCTGTATGTGTGCCGACGATAGGTCCAATGTCGCCAACAACGATGTCGCCTGAATAGATTTCGCGTAAGTTTTCCACGAATGCCGCAAAATCGGTGCAATTTGCCTGCAAAACGGCAAGGTTTTCTATTGGACCTGCTTCACGAACCTTTTCAAGCAAAAAAGACAAGGCTTTACTTCGTGTGCGCTGCTTTCCACCTTCTTCGATTTTTCCATCAATTACTTCAATGATGGGTTTGATTGATAAGGCAGATGCGAGCATTGCTTTCGCTCCACCAATTCGGCCACCTTTTTTCAAATTCTCTAGCGTGTCAAGGGCGCCCCACACCTTTGATCGCTGAGCGAAGGTGTTTCCTGCCTGCGCGACTTCGTCAAGTGATGCACCTGTCGCTGCGAGTTTGGCACAGGCAATGACGGTGATGCCTTGGCCCATGCTCGCTGAACGACTATCAACGACACGAACGGAAATATGCCCAGCAACTGCTTTGGCAGCGAGTTCTGCGCTTTGCATGGTGGCGGAAAGAACACCCGACAAAGCAATCATCACAATGCCAGTCGCCCCCTCTGCTGCCAGTTTCCGAAATTCTGCTTCAAATTGGCCAGGTGATGGAGCCGCAGTTTCAGGAAGGACTGGAGAGGAATCGCATCGTGTCCAGAATTGCTCGGTTGTGAGATCTTGTCGATCAATGAATTCGTGTTCACCGAAACGTACGGATAGCGGAACGATTGAAATGTTGTGCTGATCGATGAGGTATTGAGGGAGGTCGCAAGCACTATCGGTGACAATTCGAATGGTCATGTCATTAGCGTACTGCAGGATGGTTTTCCACTGCTTTAATGCGGTGTTGCTTGCGCCAGTGCGCAACCCACCAGGATGCAAGCAGTAAAAGCGCAACCCCAGTAGCCAATTGTCCCAAACCGGCAAGCGCACTCACGCGTGCAGATAGTCGAATTCGTTTTCCTACCTGTGCTGTTCCATCTGGTGTGTACAACACCACTTCAAGAGGAAATGTTCCGTTTGCTCGAGCGATTACTGGAACGATCAGGTCAACAGCAGAGTTTGCGCCAACCGTAACTACTTGTGGTTTTTCCGGAAAGGTGAGTTTCGCGCTTGACAACGTGACCAGCACCGACAACGGCATACTGGCGCTATTGCGTAACTGCAATCGAAGATCGCTGGTTTTTCCACTTAACGTAAAGGTCAGCGATTCGGGCACACTTACAGAAGCGCGGAATGCTCGAAGTTGCGCCCTGAGTCCTTTGAGGTATTGATCAAAGCGATCAGTATTGAGCGCATCGCTTTGGATAAGGAGAAGCGAATCCTCCCACCACATTCGCGACGGTGCACTCGCAGTCAGCATGGAAGTTGTTGACATAATTTCGTCAACAACAGACTGCAATTGTGGTCGCCGCGCACGAAGGTCTATCGGCGTACCACTTGGCATAGTAAGTGGAGTTGACGCTTCGGTTGCGCGTGGAATGGAACCGAGTGGCCGCAGTGTTATTTGTGGCGCATTCGCCAAGGCAACAAGCAATGAGTTCATCAGTACAGGGTTGGGGAGAGAGCCGTCCGTTGTTGACACAATGAGGTGGTGATCAAGCGGTCGGCGTTGACCATCTGCCAGTTCACCCTGTTGAGCAATGATCTCGGCCGCCACTGCCATGCTGGTTTGTACAGGGTTTGCTGTGTTGCCTGAAAGCGAAGCTGCCAGCCGAGGGTCGGCAACAGCAATGGACACCTTTTTTACTGCGTCATCGGCATACGTCGCCCGGTATTGCTTGGTGTAGGAATCGAGTGCACCGAGTGACTGAGCGGCCTGCGGGGAGAAGACCACATTGGTGAAACCAGACCGTGCAAGTAGAGCAATTCCGTCTGAATTCAATGGACGCGTAGAGAACCATGTACGGGGGTTGATTACCGCGTCTCCGTTGCGCGAATCCAAGATTTCCACTCCCCGTGACAACTGCTGTTCGAACTCGACTTCAAGCTTTGCCTTTTCGGCACTCGAGGGATCGAAAGGAACAAAAGTTGAGGCGAGCACTTGGTGTTTGGCAAGCACAGTTTGAAGTCGTCCGAGCAGCTCAGCATCTTGTGGGTTAGAGGAAACTGCAAGGCTGTTCAGCGTTTCAGGCGACATGCGCATCGACATCACTCCGCTGTTTCCGTTGAGAGACGAAACAACGTTGTTCAGCGTCGTTCGAACCGAGTCAATCAGCGATGTCTCGCCTGCTGGTGTTTGGCTGAGTGGCGGGCTCACTTCTGCAACCAGGGAGACCGAAAGCGAATTTCTGCTGGTTTGGACCGTGATGAAGTTAACAAAGGTGAGCAAGCGACTGGATTCCCGTTCGCCGACTCGAATGGAAAGCGATATTGGGTAAACACCACTCTTGCGTAAACGAATTGAAGACACGCCGGCGTTACTACCGAGAAGTGCAATGACATCACCAGCTTCGCTGGTTCCGAGGCTTGCGAACGGTAAATCGTGAGTTTCAATCACGTTCGGCGTGCTTTTGCCGCTGAAAACATCACGGACGGCGTCGCGAGTAGTGACGGCAGCATGGACCTCAACTCGTAAGACGGCATTTTGAGTGATTCGCAATTCGCTCAGGGTTGCCTTATTCGGTATTGATATCACAAACCGAAATTGTTTTCCGATGCTGACATTGAAGTTTTGACCAATGAGCCGAGCTTCAATTACTGATGGAAGAGTTTGCGGTGTTGCTACACCTGCCTGCGCGGGGGCAGAGAACACGGTCGTCGAGAGTACGAAGAGCAGGCTTGCCCATCGCGAAATACGGCGACGAAAACTGCAAGACATCACCATGTGACGGTAGTCGGCAACCTTGTTGGCGGTGGAGCAACCTCTAACCTACGAAGTGTGATACCTCCGCGATTTGAGCCAGTACTGGCCGAACTTCGGCCTCTCGGCGACATGTTTCGCGAAGCTTCCTTTCGTCTCTATGTAGTTGGTGGCACTGTTCGTGACCTGTTGCTCGACCGTGCAACCGAACAATTGGACTTTGATCTGACAACAGATGCGACTCCGCCGGAGATCAAGCAATTGTTATCGGGATGGGCAGATGCGGTGTGGACCGCAGGAGAACGATTTGGAACGATTTCATGTCAAAAAAACGGTCGGACCTACGAGATCACCACTCACCGAGCCGAGGCGTATTCACCCGATTCACGCAATCCCGACGTTGTCTTTTCCACTGATATTTCCATGGACTTGTCTCGGAGAGATTTCACCATCAACGCAATGGCTCTAGAGCTCACGACCGACAACCCCGAGCTCGTAGATCCATTTGGTGGCGCAGCGGATCTTGTGTCAAGAGTCTTGCGCACGCCGTTGTCACCAACAGAAAGCTTTAGCGATGACCCATTGCGAATGATGCGCGCTGCGCGGTTCATCTCCACGTTGAAACTGCAACCAGTTGAAGAATTAGTAAACGCCGTGAAAGACATGCACGAGCGAATAAAGATCATTTCTGCTGAACGCATTCGCAATGAATTGGATCGACTGCTTGTAACCGAGTTTCCAAGTTTGGGCTTGTGGTTCTTGGTAGATACGGGTCTTGCAGAACATTTCTTTCCAGAACTGCCGGCAATGAAGCTCGAGCAAGATCCAATTCATCGTCACAAGGACGTACTCACACATACGTTTGCTGTCGTTGAAAATGTGCAGCCAAACGCTGCGCCGAATTTTGATTTTCGCATCACACGACTTGCAGCATTGTTTCACGACATCGGTAAACCAAAGACACGTTCATTTAAAGACGGAAAAGGCGTGACCTTCCATCACCACGAAGTGGTGGGGGCAAGAATGTCACGAGATCGCCTGAAAGCATTGCGGTATTCATCGGAAGACGTCGCGGCGATTACTGAACTTGTTGCACTGCATTTACGTTTTCATACCTACCAAATGGGTTGGACCGACTCTGCTGTTCGTCGTTATGTTCGCGATGCAGGCAAATACCTCACCGAGCTCAATGTGCTGACACGATGCGACTGCACAACTCGTAATGAAAAGAAAGCGCTCATGCTTGCTAAACGCATGGACGAACTTGAAGCGCGTATTGCCGAACTTGCCAAGGAAGAAGAGATTGCAGCATTACGTCCAGAAATGGATGGTGTTGCAGTAATGGAGTTCTTGGGAGTGAAACCCGGACGGAAAGTTGGAGAAGCTTTGGACTTCTTGATGGAGATCAGGCTGGAAGAAGGCCTGCTTGGTGACAAAGAAATTCGACGACGGCTCAGTGAGTGGTGGACAAGCCAAACAAAATGATTTGGACTATCGTTCGCAGACATGTTCATGCGTCGCCGCGCTGGTTGGTTGAGTGCACTCAGCATTACAGGTGACGACGGAGAAACCATTGGTGGTGTCATTGATCATCGCCTCAGTCGAAGAGTGGTGATCAACGAATATCGACGCGGAAGACTGCGTCGTGATCAAGTGTGTGACGCGCACCCCGACCTCATGCGCGCCGCGCGAAATTTTGGCGATGAAACGCAAGTGCGTTGTCCAATTTGTCAAGATGACAATGTTGTGTTGGTGACGTATGTTTTTGGTCCACGGCTACCTCATCACGGAAGATGCATCACTCGTCCACATGAGTTGGAAGAGTTCCGGCAACTTGCTCAACGCGAAGCGGTTCATGCACAAAGTTATGACTCGTTGTACACGGCTTATGTAGTTGAAGCGTGTAGGTCGTGTAAGTGGCATCACCTGCTGCGCTCGCTGCCCCTCATCGAGCCTGCATGTGGTCCAGAGCGTGAGACGGCCCATAGGAAACAGTCGCAGCGCTAATTGATATGAGGTTCTACGGCACTCCGTGACAGGGGTGTGGCACGATCCGATTGTGCCGATACGATCCAGAGTCCTTATCCACCCTGCCCCTTCGGGGGCTCCAGCCCCGGCTGGAACCGAAGGGAGTTATCACGTTTATGCGTGCATATGAATTAATGGTCATTGTGAGTGGTGCGTCCGAAGAGTCGGCTGCTCACGCGTGGATTAACACGATCTCAAAGGCAGTTACTGCTGCCGGCGGTTCGGTTCACGGCACACCTGATTGGTGGGGCAAGCGTCGTCTTGCATACCCAATCAATAAGCAATC
>JALQWV010000147.1 GCA_023263465.1 Ilumatobacteraceae bacterium | reverse complement strand
TAGCCAATATTGCCGCTGGCGCCGACGCGCGGTTCGGGCAGGACCTGCTGGCCCAGGGCTGTCGAGAGCTTTGTCGCGACCAAGCGGCCGACGGTATCGGTGCCGCCGGCAAAGGGCAGAATCATGCGCACCGGCTTCACCGGGTAGGACTGCGCGGCAGCGGCTGTTGCCAGAATCAGACCGGCGATGGTCAGTGCAGGGCGTACTCCGTTCAGCATCTTGCCTTCCCCTCCGTGCGCCGGCGCCGTTTTTGTTGTTGTCCGGCGCCTTCTGCCGGATCAGCGGTTCATGGTCTCGCTATCGCTTTCGACCAGCGCCCAGACCCGTTTGAACGGGCCGCGGCTTTTCAGCAACTCGCCGCCGGCGTCGGCAGCCAGTTGATCATCAATCCAGATCGGCTTGCCCATGCTCGCGGCGGTATGGGCGCGGCGCGCGTTTTCCTCGAACAGGAAGGTGCCGCCGACGCATTCCTCCACGTCCGCGCCGGTGATGGCTTTGTTCCGGAAGGCGTGCTTTAGTCGCGAGTAAGCGGTTTAGCCAAGCGCAAGCTTGTAAGTTTCTCGGGTTCGCTTAGCCCCGCCATAGCAATGTCAAAGTCGGGAAGTGCGTACACTTCGCCGTCGTCGGTGATCATGATGTAGCGATCAAATTGGGCGAGAAATGTTCGGTCATGGCTTACTGCAACCACAGTTCCTTCAAACCCATCGAGGGCTTTTTCCAATGCTTCGGAAGATTCAATGTCTAAGTTGTCGGTTGGTTCGTCTAGCAGCAACACATTGTGGCCTTCAATTTCAAGGCGCAAAATTTCGAGCCGAGCTTTTTGACCACCGGAAAGCGTTTCGAACTTCTGGCGAGCGTTGTTGCGCAGACCGTAACGAGCCAATGTTTTCATGGCCTTTTCTTCTTCTGAAATGCGGTCGAGCACAATCTCGATACATTCACGTCCTAAGAAATCGGGGCGATTATTTACTTGAGTAAACACACCAACAGATGTGCGTGGACCAAAGGTAACTTGACCTTCTGTCGGCTGATTTTCCCCGCTCAGAACTTTCAGTAGGTGGGTTTTTCCCGTGCCATTTGGTCCAATCAACCCAACGCGTTCTCCATGATGGATTTCTTCACTAAACGGAAGAAACAAATTATCAATTGCAACCTTTTCAAGTTTTGCAACGCGTCGTGCAGCATCGGCACCACGAAGACGAACATAAATCTGCTGATCGGCAACTGGTGGTGGAGGAGGCCCGGCAGCCACAAACTTTTCCCAACGAGTCTCAGCACCATTTGCTTTGGTTGCATTTTTGAAATTCTGCGCGGCGCGTTGTTTCATGATCTTCATGTGATGGAACAAGCGGCGTTCTTCTTCATTCCAACGCTTCAAATCGTCACCAAGCAGTTCCTGCCGTTTGGCACGTGCTTCTGGGAAGGTTTTGTATGAACCACCGTGCACCCAGCAACCCGAGCCTTCGATAACGATGATTTTGGTAGAGCATTGTTCAAGAAGGGTGCGGTCGTGACTCACCATCAAGATGGTGGACTTGCATGACTTAATCTGCTCTTCCAGCCACTTTCGGGTGGGAATATCGAGGTAGTTGTCAGGTTCGTCAAGCAGCAGTACGTCTGCGCCGCTGGTGAGAAGTAAGTCAAGGACTAATCGTTTGCGCTCACCACCCGAAAGCTCGGAAACTAGGCGGACTGAGAAATCGTCAACTGGTGATTTTACGCTGCGTTGTGCAGATGCCTGCCATTTCGCTTCAAGGTCGTAACCACCAAGATCGCCCCAGTCGGCAAGGGCATTTGCATAACCCATTCCATCATCATCGCCAGAGCTGAGCGCTTTTTCGGCGGCGATCAATGCGCGTCCGGCGTCGCGCAGATTCTTTGGGGCTACTTCTATCAACATTTCTCGCAAGGTGTCATTCGGTCGTGACATACCTACGTCTTGCGTCATGTTCAACATGGTTCCACCAATGGCAAACTCACCACCGTCGGCTTCAATCTCTTGCGTAAGAATTCGCAGGATGGTGCTCTTGCCCACACCGTTGGCACCAACTATTGCTGCGTGCTCACCGGGTGAAACTTTGAAACTGACATCAAAAAATAATTGGTCTGCGCCTGGTGGGCCATATTCAAGTTCACTCGCCACGATGCTGGACACGACCCATAGTCTCGCGGGAAAAGCACCCAGTAACACATGCTTTAGAGTGGGGTAATGCCACTTCATCCGCAAGCACAAGCAGTAGCCGACTTCTACGCAGCAATTCGTACCACGCCGTTTGAGGAATTGTCTCCAACAGAAGCACGAGCGCTGTATAGCGCAGGGCAAGTTCCAAGCACGGAAGTAGTGCACGAAATTCGTGACATTCAAGCAGGTTCAATTCCGTGTCGTTTGTATCGACCATCCGCCAATACCGACCTTGGTTTGCTGGTGTTTTTCCATGGTGGCGGTTGGGTGATTGGTGACCTGAACTCGCATGACGGAGTGTGTCGATCGCTTGCCAATAAATCTGGTCATGCGGTGCTTTCAGTTGACTATCGACTAGCACCTGAACACAAATTTCCTGCCGCATTTAATGATTGTGCAGCTGCAGTGAAATGGGCATTCGAACATGCAAAGGCCCTAGGAATTGACAATTCACGGATGGCGGTCGGTGGAGATTCAGCGGGTGGAAACTTGGCAACAGCGGTAGCACTTGCCGAGGTGGTTCCGCTGAAGTTCCAAATGCTGATTTATCCAGCAGTTGATATGCGAATGGAATCACCTTCAATCAGCGAGAATGCCAATGCGCCAATTCTTACGAAGGCAGTGATGGCGTGGTTTGTCGCACATTACATCAATGGTGATGCAGACAAAGCAAACATCAGCGCCTCACCAATGCTTGCCAGTGACGAGCAACTAAAGAAAATGCCTCCCGCAATTGTGATTACTGCGCAATTTGATCCGCTTCGCGACGAAGGTGAAGCCTATGGAAAACGACTAGTTGAAAATGGAGTCTCAACAACGATCACCCGTTATAACGGCGCATTCCATGGATTTTTCAACATGATCACCATTTTGGATGATGCGCAATCAGCGCATGCCCAAGCATCAACTTTGTTGAAGAAATATTTGGACTAACGAATTACTCGTTGCCCTGCACTCGATCAAGTTGCATATTGTCGGAAGCAAGAAGACCGAGTGCATCCCCAGGCGTGATGGCAGTGCAAAACTCACCGTGCAAGTTGGCAACGGTCATGTCGTGCACAAGCTCTGGGTCGTAGTCTGCGCCGTCCCATCCAATGCGATTTGAAGTGGAGCAGCAGTCCGGAATGAGATATGTGTCAAAGCCAAGGTTTCCTGCCATGCGAGTAGTGGTCTCCACACACATGTTGGTGAAGAAGCCAACAATGACCAGGCGTTGAATGCCTTTGCGACGTAGTTCAATTTCTAAGTCGGTTCCGACAAACCCACTATTCACGTCTTTTTCGACCACTATGTCGCCGGGTTCAATTTCAAATCCTGGCTTTTGATCTCCGGTTGGCAGTGAGAATTTCAGTGGTGAATTGGCCTCGCGAGAATCGTGTCGCGTAAATGCGACGGGTAATCCTTTTTCGCGAAAACCAGCAAGTATGCGAAGCATGTGCGATTCGGCGTCAGGGTTGTTGCGACGGCCAGTTGGTCCTCCCCAATGTTGAAGAACATCAACACCCTTTTGCACATCAATGAGTAGCAGGGCGGTTTCTTTTCCAAATTGGCGAATCATGGTGCAAATCATAGAGGGCAGTGGGTTGATAGTTTGAACGCATGAGTGGAATTGTGATGTACGGCGCAGATTGGTGTGGCGACTGCCAACGGTCAAAAAAGTATTTCAGTGATCACGGTATTGAGTACACCTATGTTGACTTGGTGACTGAACCAGATCAATATGCAGAGGTGATTTCACGCAATGGTGGAATGAAGTCCATTCCAGTAATTGTTTTCCCTGATAACAGTCATCTCACCGAACCGAGTAACGAAGAAC
>JALQWV010000199.1 GCA_023263465.1 Ilumatobacteraceae bacterium | reverse complement strand
CAAGCCTTGCCAACTTCGTATGCCCAATCTTCAACATTCAGTCCAGGTACTGGCGAACCCTCACGAACACCGCTGAGGTCGAGCGAAACGTGATCACCCTTAGCGATTGCGCGATCAACATCTTGCAATTTGCCATGACGTGTTTGTTCGCTGCGAATTGCGTCGTCCACTTCGCTGTCCTTGACCACAATTGACGGAAGCTCAACGCGCAAACCTTTGTAGCCACTCACGGTGATAACTGGACGAACTTCGCACGTCGCGTCGAAACCAACAACACCTTCAACTTCGCCCTTCGTCACTTCAATTGAAGGAGTCGCAATGAGGTCGATCTTGTGTTCGCGTACTGCTTGCGAGAGATACTCAGGAACTGCATCTTGAATAGCTTGTGAACGCGCGGCTCCGGTACCAATTTGTGCCTCGAGTAATTGGCGTGGCGCCTTACCCTGGCGGAAACCTGGAATACGAACTTCCTTAGCGATTTTGCGGAATGCCTGGTCAATATTGCGGTCGAACTCGACCTCGTCAATTTCCACCGACACTTTGACTTTGTTGCCCTCGAGGGTCTCAATAATGGTTTTCACAGGGCGCAAAGTGTACCCTTTGCATTCGTGACAGCCTCGTGGAAACCTCATGCACTCGCAACGCCCCATGAGGGCCAGATCAACCTCAAGATGGGCGATACGGTCTCGCTGATTGCGGAAGTGGACGGTCTGCCAGTTGGCACGGAGGGCAAAGTGATCTTGGCCAACGGATTTAACTGGCTTCGTTACCGTGTTCGTTTTACTAATGGCGCCGAAATTGGCGACCTCGACCATCGCCACTTACAACCAATCGGAAAAACCGCGCGCCGTTTGGCTCGCGCTGCAAAACGCGCATAAGTTAACGCACGTCGTTACTTCACTTGTCATCGCTAGGATGTGGGCGTTAGCGGAGTGTGGCGCAGCTTGGTAGCGCATCTGGTTTGGGACCAGAGGGTCGCAGGTTCGAATCCTGTCACTCCGACCAGTTCATGAATACTCCAGGCTCACCTACTGATCCTTCCGTCAACGAAATTCGCGTTGCCAAATACATCTCATTTGTTTCCACCCGCAAAAACGGAACGCCAGTTGCCACGCCCGTATGGGTTGCGCCACTTGATTACTTAGGACCAAACGTGGTCGGTTTCACCATTGACGCCACTGCCGGAAAAGCGAAACGTCTCGCGCACACCAACACGGTCACTGTGCAGCCGTGCGACATTCGCGGTCGAATCATTGAGGGTTCACCTGTTGTACATGGAACCGCAATAGTTGTCAGCGGAATTGAGGCTGAAAAAGTGCGTGATGCAATTGCTAATAAATACGGCTTCACCTACAAAATCTTTTCGCTCTACTTGTGGTTCTCTGAACGATTCGGCAACAACCAAGATCAGCCTGAAACTGCCGTCATCGTCACGCTCAACGCGTAAGAGCTATTTCGTAATTGAGTACGAATCCACGCGCGATGTCATTGCTCCAAGTACATCCATGTTTGGCCGAACTCCAATACCCACAGTGTTTGGTACGTTGATATATCCATCCACTAACTCAAACGGTGTTGTCACATCTTGTGTGAAATATCTCTTTGATGCAGAAGTGTCACCCGGAAGCGTGAACCCAGGAAGTGCAGCTAGAGCCAAATTGGCGGCACGTCCAATGCCAGTTTCCAGCATTCCTCCGCACCACACAGGAACTCCGCGCGACAAACACAAGTCGTGAATGCGCTTTGATTCCAAATATCCACCAACACGGCCTGGCTTGATGTTGATGATGGAACACGCCTTGATATCGAGTGCTCCACGTGCAACGTCGTAGGAAGTAATTGACTCATCCAAGCAGATTGGCGTTCCAACACGCTTGCTCAATTCCACATGACCAACAATGTCTTCTTCAGGTAAAGGCTGCTCAATCAGCAGTAAATTGAACTCGTCAAGCTTTGCAAGATGCGCTGCATCGTCAACGGTGTATGCAGCATTGGCATCCACTTGCAACAACATGTCCGAGCCGAATGCCTCGCGAACTGCGCGTACTCGATCAATGTCAAGCCCCGGTTCAATTTTCAATTTGATGCGTACATACCCATCGGCGCGATAATCAGCCACCACACGAAGCAGATCATCGATTGTTGGCTGAATTCCAACCGAAACCCCCGATGCAACTTTGGTTTGCGTTGCACCCAGAAAGTTTGCAAGCGACATATTGGCTATACGCAATTGATAGTCCAGTAGCGCTGCTTCAATTGCAGCCTTGGCCATAAAGTTCCCGCGAATCGCGGCAGATTTCTGCACAAATTCTTCGGCAGTCGTTGATGCAGAAATCATTGGAAGCAGATAGCGCTTCATCACTTCTTCGCAACCGTCTACAAACTCAGATGAGTAGAGCGGCGCAGCCATAGCAACGCACTCGCCCCAACCCTCTTCGTTGTCACCGACTACATGCACATACAGGAGATTGCGATCCACTTCGGTCGCAAATGATGTGCGAAACGGCGACACCAAGTTGATGTGAGCACGCACAATTTCAATTCTGCGGATCATTCCTTAACTCCTGCTCAGGACGTACGAATATGCTGCGCTTAATCCTCGCACTGAGAAACCATTGGCAATGGCTTCTTCAAAGGCTTCGCGCTGACGTGAGCGCCATGTTTGAGCATCTGCCTTGTTGGTCTTACGAATGAGCTCAATGTCGCTCGGAGTAGCAATAACAATGTCGCCTTCGCGCTCTGCGACTACTTCACTTGGTTGTGGCTCGCCTGTTGCCGAAACCTGCCAGCGAACGAGCACACGATCACTTTGTTCGCCTGCATTGATGCCATCATCTAACTCGCCATAAAAATTTTGGTAGTAATGGGTAACGCTCGTTCCAAGTTTGACCATGTTGAACCACGCGTTGCGACGCACCAACGGGTCAAACGACCACGTAATCGTGGCGAACCCGTTTTCACGAGCCCAGTGCCACTGATGCAATTTCAGTTGTGCTCCAATTCCCTGCCCAGCGTGCGACTGAATAACACCGGCCGCATGTGAGTGCAGGTTTAATTCATGCGGGTGTTGAGTGATCGATTTTCCAACGATGGCAAAAGCCGCGGCAACAGGCAGATCCCCATCCCACACCACGGAGCCATATGCCCCGTTATGCAGAGAGGCAACGATGATCTCTGGGGAAACCATGGTTTTGACCGACCACACCTCATCGAAAACCTGCGAAATCAACGCAGCGTCACCAGGACTATGTGCCTGTTGTATTCGCAGAACATTCGACATTGGTTGAAACTCTACCTATCGGTAAAGATAGGTATATGTCCGTAAACGTCACCGTTGTCAATCATCCAGTTGCCGCTGAAGCTCTGACCCACCTTCGCGATCAACATTCGTCAAATCAATTCTTTCGAGCAGAGATGCGGAGACTTTCGCTTGTGGTCATAGCCGAGGCATTGCGCGATGTTCCAACTACGCAAGTCCGTGTAACCACACCATTGGCCGAAACTGACGGAATCAAAATTGCGCAGCGTCCGGTACTGGTGCCAATTCTTCGCGCCGGACTTGGCATGCTTCCGGCAGCGATGGAACTACTTCCCGATGCTGACATAGCAGTTGTTGGAGTGCAACGTGACGAAGCAACGCATCAGCCAAGTGAGTACGTTGCCAAGCTTCCATCGCGACTTGATGGACGGCATTGCATTGTGCTCGACCCGATGCTGGCAACAGGCGGTTCACTTGAATACGGATGCAAGTTGCTCGCTGCTCGTGGCGCTCCGCAACCAATCACGATTGCTTGTGTGCTCGCTGCGCCCGAAGGAATCGCCTATCTCGAAAAGTCAGGCATGGATCTTCACATTGTCACCGCATCCATTGACGAGCGTTTGAACGAGAACGCATTCATCGTGCCGGGTCTTGGCGACGCTGGCGACCGCCAATTCGGTCCGCCTCACTGATCTAAAGAATTGCACTAACCAATAAACGATGCGACTACATCGTGATACAAATCCAAATTAATGGTGCGAGTTTTTCCGCTGGTCACTTTCATTGACTCCCGCTTGATTTCGCCACTACGCAGAACCACCATCTGTCCAAATTCTTGATTCACGCAGGCATCAACTGCCGCAAGTCCAAATCGCGTTGCGAGTACACGGTCATAGCTCGTTGGAGTTCCACCACGCTGCACGTGACCAAGTTGCACGAGTCGTGATTCATAACCTGTTCGTGCTTCAAGTTCACTCGCGATCACTCGCGAAACATCGCCGTTATACGCATGTCCATTTTTGTCAATTGACGGTGGTGGAATTTCCAAGGTGCCAAATTTGGGTTTCGCACCCTCCGCAACAACCACAATTGAGGCATACCGACCATTGTCATGTCGTCGTTTCACCATTTCAGTGAGTTCGGCGATATCAAACGGGGCCTCAGGAACAACAATGGCGGTGGCACCTCCAGCAATACCTGCATGGAGGGCGATCCAGCCCGCATCACGACCCATCACTTCCACCACCATGATGCGGTCATGACTTTCTG
>JALQWV010000011.1 GCA_023263465.1 Ilumatobacteraceae bacterium | reverse complement strand
ACGAATATAACCATCGCATCGAGCAGTTCAAGCAAGAAGTTGAAGCCGAAATTCGCCGTCGCCTTGTAGCGGATCGCGGTGCCGAAGCTATGGCAAAGACGCTTCGTAAGCCGTTGCCAGAAGACGTTGAGTTCATGCACGCGAGTCGTGATGAAATGCAAAGCCTAAAGAAGGCTTTGCAGCCCCTTACGCGCAAGCTTGCGGCCCGTCTCGCTCGCAAGCGTCGCCACGGCCGTAAGGGCCCACTCGACTTCCGCAACACGGTGCGTCACTCCCTGAGCTACGGCGGTGTTCCGGCAGATCCGAAGTTTAAGTACCCTCGTCCTGCCAAGCCCGAGTTGATGGTGGTGGCAGATATTTCGGGGAGCGTGGCAGCGTTTGCTCGCTTCACCCTCATGTTGGTGTACGCCATTCAGGGTCAGTTCTCAAAGGTGCGTTCATTCGTTTTCATTGACGGCATTGATGAAGTGACGAGCTACTTTAAAAACACCGAAGATATTTCTGACGCAATTCATCGTGTGAACACCGAAGCCGATGTGGTGTGGGTGGACGGACACTCCGACTACGGCCACGCTTTCGAAGTGTTCTGGGAGCGATACGGCAAAGACATCAATTCGAAGACCACCATATTGTTGCTCGGCGATGCGCGAAATAATTACCACGCAACCGGTTCGTGGGTAGTAAAGGAAATGCAAAAGCGCGGACGTCACGTGTACTGGTTGAATCCCGAGCCAAAGAGTTACTGGAACACCGGTGATTCGGTGGTCGGTGAGTACGGCAGCTTCACCGATGGCGTGTATGAGTGCCGCAATCTCCGTCAGCTTGAAGGCTTCGTCAAAAAATTGGTATGAGTAAAACCCGCATCGTGCTGGTGCGGCACGGCGAATCAATCGTGACCGTAAAGCGAGTTTTGGGTGGCCCAAGAACGTGCTCTGGTCTATCTGAGTTGGGGAAACTACAGGCCGCTCGATTGCGAGATCGTCTTGCACAAACGCGAGAACTTGATGTCGACATCTTGATGTCAAGTGGCTACCCCCGTGCGCGCGAGACAGCCGAAATTATTGCGCCCGCGTTGTCCAGTCTGCCCATCAGCATCAACACGGGTTTTGGCGAACATGATCCAGGCCCAGAATGCGATGGGTTGACCTTTGATGAATTCGTTCGTCGTCACGGCGCGCCCGACTGGAGCGCAGACCCGCATGCAGAGTTTTTTCCTGGTGGAGAAACCATTGCGCAATTTCATTCGCGAGTGTCTGGTGCGCTGAACGATGTATTACGCAAATACTCGGGCAAGACAGTTCTCGTTGCGTGTCATGGTGGCGTTGTGGATGCTGTGTTGCGAACAACGATGCAGACACCCGCTACTGGAGCATTTGAAGTTCACACCAAAAATTGTTCAATTACTGAGTTGGTAGAGGTTCGTGCTGGACATTTTGCACTGATGAGATACAACGACCATGCACATTTGCATGGTTTGCCTCTAGCCACTAACAACTCATAAACACGATGACTGCGCGTAACCATCTGCCCATTGTGGTGGTGGGTGCGGGTTCTGGCGGTGTGGTGGTGGCATCTCGTCTAGCCGAAGACCCCGCAATATCAGTGTTGCTTCTGGAGTCGGAGAGCGCGCTCGGCGGAAGTTCGCTACGCAATTACATGGTGGGCATGACGGGTATGCGTGACGACTACGAATGGGAACGCGACTTTGGATGCGCGGGTTGGACGTGGGGATCTGCGAACAAAACTTTCAGTGCAATGCCAGACATATTGCACGATGTTCAACCGCATGAAGCCGGTCAGGTCGACCTTGCACTAATTGATGCCGCGGTCGGTGTAGGCATACCGAAAATTGAACGGATAGCACACGATACGCAGAGCGTTCGAGGAGCAGGTTTTTGCTCGCTCACGATGCGTAACGGCCTGCGCCACAGTGTGTTGGAAACATATTTCGCTCCGCTCCGAACTCATAAGAACTTGGCTGTACGTACGAATGCAGTTGTCGAGTCTGTGGTCATGGATTCGTCGCGTGCCGTTGGAGTGCGACTTGTGGGTGGGGAGTACGTAGAAGCGCGTGGTGTCGTGGTGAGTGCCGGTGCTCTTGCGACGCCAGTGCTGTTGCGCCGCAGTGGCATTGACCGACCTGGTATTGGAGTTGGTCTGCAAGACCACCCTTCCATTGCAATCACGCTCGCATTGCGGCAACCACAACGGTCGAGCATACGAATTGGCGCAAACATTCGATTGTCATCTCAGAGGGGCAGTGCAGATATTCATCTGTTGTCGCTTAATGAAACTAACGATTCGGCAATGTTTGGTGCGGTGTTAGCGGGTGTGATGCAGGTGCATTCTCGTGGCGAGGTGAAGTATGACGGTTCAACTGGAACTGGAATTGCGTCGTTCAATCAACTGAGTGATGAGCGGGACAAGGCTGCCATGCGCGATGCCGTGCGGTTCGCATACAAATTGGCATGTTCGCAATCGGTGACCAACATTGCAGGCTCGTTGCTGAGTGATGCCAAGGGAACGTCTGCGAAATGGATCAACGAAGCCACTGACGACGAAATTGATGCATGGGCGTTACGGCAAGTGGGCGCTTATTCGCATGCTGCAAGTTCATGTGTCATGGGAAGAAGTGATAACGACTTGGCTGTAGTTAATGAACGAGCAGAAGTAATCGGTTATCAAAATCTATGGTTGTGCGACGCATCGGTATTGCCAAGGTTGCCACGGGCCAACACGCACGTACCCGTGGTGATGGTCGCCAATCGAGTGAGTGACATGTTGCGCGAAACGTTTGGCGAATTGCGCTAGTCGCGAGCCCACTGCAGCGATCGGCGTACAGCGCGTTTCCACAGTTCATAATCGCTTGACTCGGTTCCGGAGTGCGCGGGAGCAAACTGCTGATCCAGTTGCCATGCATCGGTCACCGACTGCAGGGAAGGCCAGACTCCCTCAGCAAGTCCTGCAAGGTAGGCAGCACCCATCGCTGTAGTTTCCAGTTCGCGTGGACGAAGCACGTTGACTGCGAGTTGATTGGCTTGCAGTTGTAGCAGAAGGTTCATCACAGCCGCGCCACCATCGACCCGCATATCGGCAAGCGAAACGCCTGCAGCACTGGACATCGCATCAACGACGTCGCGAGTTTGATATGCGATCGATTCAACAACGGCGCGCGCAATATGTGCACGTGTTGTCCCACGCGTGATGCCAAGAATTGCGCCGCGAGCATAGGGATCCCACCACGGGCTGCCGAGTCCGGTGAATGCTGGAACCACCACAACTCCGCCAGTGTTTGGTACGGATTCAGCGAGCGGACCGATTTGCGAAGCGTGATCAATAATGTTGATGCCATCGCGAAGCCATTGAATGGCGCTACCAGTCACAAAGATTGCACCCTCGAGTGCGTATGTGGTTTCGCCGGTGCCTAAATCCCAAGCAACGGTCGTGAGCATTCCTTCGGTTGGAGGTGGGCAGGTGGTGCCCACGTTCATGAGCACGAAACTTCCCGTGCCGTAGGTGTTTTTGCTACTACCAGTTTGGAAACACGCCTGACCAAAGAGCGCTGCTTGTTGATCGCCAGCGATTCCTGAAATAGGTATTCCTGCTGGAATACCAGAAGCGAGAGCGGTTAGTCCTGCGCGGCCACTTGATGGAACAACTGCTGGTAACGCATGCATAGGGACACCAAACAATGAACAGAGCTCTGTGCTCCATTGCATTGTGGTGATATCAAACAGCATGGTGCGACTTGCATTTGAAGCATCAGTGACAAACGAAGCGCCGTGCGTGAGATTCCAGATGATCCAGGAGTCAATGGTGCCAAGTGCAAGATTTGCTGAAACAGGCACATTGCCATGAACCAGTAGCCATTCCATTTTTGATCCAGAAAAATATGGATCAAGAACGAGGCCAGTTTTCTTTCGCACAAGCGGAAGCTCTGAAGCGAGTTCACCGCAGCGATCTGCGGTGCGTCGGTCTTGCCAGACGATTGCTTTGCCATAGGGCTTGCCCGTTGTCTTGTCCCAAGCAAGAACGGTTTCGCGTTGGTTGGTGATGCCTATGGCGGTAATTGGTGCATTCACCTGAGCGATGACCGAGCTCAGGGTTGTAAGCACAGCGTTCCAAATTTCAATTGCGTCGTGCTCAACCCAACCTGGGGTGGGAAAGTACTGAGTGAATTCCTGATATGCAGAAACCGACGGCCTGCCATCGGCGAAAACAGCACGTGATCGAATTCCAGTCGTGCCAGCATCAATTGCGATGACTACAGCAGGGTTGCTCATGGCTTGTTCAGGTTGCTCTGTTGAGATGGGTTGATGTCGCGAGGCTGATCATCGGTCGGAATGGCACATGAGCCAAGAAGGGGAAGTGCGCTAACCAGTACAACGAGCAGAATCTTTTGCAGTCGAGGCGAGGTCTTGCTAGAGACTGTGCTCATCGTTCAGGCTTTCATCATTATTGTGCTCATCGTTTATGTAAGACGTGTCAATTGGTAATTCAACAATAAAGCGTGCGCCACGAATTCCATCCGTGCGATTCTCCGCCCAAATTCTGCCACGGTGCAAGGTCACGTGTTCTCTGGCAAGCGCTAGCCCAAGGCCGGCACCCTCCGTTCCAGTGCGCCTACCAGCAGCGCCACCACGCGAGAAGCGTTCAAAGATTTTGCTGAATTCTCCTTCAATTAAGCCGTCGCCATCATCCTCGACGATGATCCAAACATTGGTTGCAGGTGGATCCTCGTCGGCGAGTTGAATAACAATTTTTGGTTTACCGCCGCTATGAATTCGTGCATTGTCGATGAGGTTTGCGATAACTCGCGCTAGCCGCCGTTTATCCCCGCGTATGGCAACAAGGGCTGCAATGTCATCGCAACGAATTTCCGTTCGAGGGAGGCTGCTGACCGATACGGCCTGCTTGGTGAATTCAAAGAGAGAAAGTGGCTCAAGCACCAGCCGTATAGCACCTGCATCGAACCGCGAGATTTCGAGCAAGTCTTCAACAAGGCCTTGAAAGCGTGCGACATCGCTCGACAGTAAATCGAGTGCTGCCTGCGACCGCTCAGGAAGATCGTCGCGACGAGATTCAAGCACTTGCACAGACGCGGCCAACGTCATAAGGGGGCTTCGCAATTCGTGGCTGACATCAGAAGTAAATCGGGCATCGCGTTCGACGCGATCCTGCAGAGTTGCGACCATGTCATTGAATGCTGCAGTGAGTGCTTGCATGTCAGGATCGTCTGTAGGTTCGAGACGCGTTTCCAGTCGGCCATCAGCAATGGCGCGCGCTGCTTGCGCGGCATTGGCAAGTGGTCGTACTGCTCGGCGCGAAGCAAACACGCCCAGCGCAATTCCGACGAATGTGGTTACGAAGGCTGCAAGTACAAGAGCTAGTCGAACGCTTTGCAAAGCATCTCGAACTTCGCGCAAATTGTCATATTCAAAATACATGGCATTAATTCGAGGAAGCGGAATTCCAACGACAAGTGATTGGCCTTTCAGGCTGTCAACAATCATTGTTGCTGCCTTTTGATCTTTTTGAACTCGCAGTAAGAGCGCTGGTGGAATCATCTGTGGAGAAAACAGTGGGCTACTGCTTGTCCACTTACTGTCGAAGAAGATCATGCGATGTGCGGTTCCGCCCTGATCGAGTGCAAGCAGAACCTCAGATGAGGATCGAATGAGGTCATTTTGTGTTCGCCGAGCATTTGTGATGGCTTGGTTGGTTTCCGCAGCGATGCGCTGATCCACCAGATTTGATCGAGTAAATGAATATGTCACTAAGGCAAGAACGCTTGAAAGTAGCAGTGCTCCTAAAACAAAGATCAGCAAAATCCGATTTCGCAATCCAATTCTTCGTGGACGTAATCGGTGCACCGAGATACGAATAAGTTTGCGCGTCCGGTTTAGGCGGTACCGACCGTTGGGTTCATCCGAAAAAATATCGGTCACGATTGCAAGCGATAGCCAAGCCCGCGAACCGTCACCACATGTGTGGGGTTTGCTGGATCGGTCTCAACCTTCATGCGAAGTCGTCGAATATGTACGTCTACCAAACGTCCGTCGCCGAAGTATCCGTAACCCCATACTTTGTCAAGCAGCAACTCGCGACTGAACACTCCACCTGGGTCGTTGGCTAGCTCGCAGAGCAAACGAAATTCAGTTTTTGTCAGTTCGACTTCCGCATTATCGAGCAGTACTTTTCCCTCATCAGGAATAATTTCCAAATTGCCAAACACCAACTTGGAGTGGCCTGGCTTAGAGGGTCGAACTCGCCGCAACAGTGCGCGTATGCGGGCAGCAAGTTCCTTTGGCGCAAACGGCTTCGTGAGGTAATCGTCGGCTCCAGCTTCCAGACCAGCAACGACATCGTGAGTATCTGCGCGGGCAGTCACCATGACAATTGGGACATCACTGGACTTACGAATGTTGCGACACAACTCAAAGCCATCTATGCCCGGAAGCATGATGTCGATGAGTACGAC
>JALQWV010000185.1 GCA_023263465.1 Ilumatobacteraceae bacterium | reverse complement strand
GGTCTGAAAGATTTGTACATTGCCCCTGGGGATGAAGGAAGCATCAAGGAGCAACTCAAGTCACTTGGACTTGACGGCAATGCATTCACCTTTTACTTCCATTGGCTCAATGATTTCGTTCGTGGCAATTTTGGATACATCATTTTTCCTGGGGGCGGTCGAGAGCCAGTTTCAAACAGGCTTGCGTCTGCTCTGCCAATTTCTTTACGTCTCGTGGTCTATGTGCAGATTGTTTCTCTACTCGTGTCAGTTCCCCTTGGTATTTACACCGCGTACCGTGCGGGTCGTCGATCCGACCGAGTGATCAGCTACAGCTTGTTTGCCGCCGCATCGGTTCCCAACTTTGTCTTTGGTCTGTTGCTGGCCATTTTCATTGGTGTAAAACTCGGCTGGCTGCCGCCACTTGGCTATGTTGATCCGTCAGAGAATTTTGTTGAGCACATTAAGACCATGATTCTTCCTGTGCTGTCTCTGTCTATACCCACCATTGCCACATACTCTCGACTATTGCGCAGTGACGTGATCGCCACGCTTCGCGAGGACTACGTGACGATGGCTGCATCCAAAGGATTGAGCAATCGTCGCATTTTGTTTACTCATGTGCTTCGCCCAAGTTCGACCACGCTGTTCACCAGTGCGGCTCTAAACATGGGAGCCCTGATCGGTGGCACGCTGGTGATTGAACAAATCTTTTCCATTCCCGGCCTTGGATCCGAGATCGGAATCGCAATCTTTTCGCGTCAGTTCTTCGCCCTGCAGTCATACATTGCGATCATCGCAGTGGGCTACGTGCTGTTCAATGGCATTATCGACGTGCTACTGGGTTTTGTAGATCCTCGCACGAGGGAGCGTCGCAATGCGTAAGTTGTGGTCCACATTTAATTTGCCTACGAAGATCAGCACTGTGTGGGTAATGATCGTGCTGTTCTTTGTAGTAACAGGAAGTTTCCTTCCTCTCCCTAATCCAACCGAATACGACCCGGATGCATCGGGCGTTGGTTTGTTCAGCCCAGGCCACATCTTGGGCACAGACATCAACGGTTACGACCTACTGTCAAATGTTGTCAATGGCGCACGGATCTCGATTCTGATTGCCCTGATCTCGGTAGGCGTAGGTGGATTGATCGGTTCAGCAATTGGAATTGGCTCGGCATACATTCGCGGAAAATTGGACATCGTCGTCAACTTGTTGTTCAATATCCTGCTCTCAATCCCAAACCTCGTACTTGGTCTTGCCCTCGTGGCAATCCTCGCAACCAGTGCCGACCCGTCAATTCCAATTGACCCAAATCGTCGCGTCTTCATCATTATCTTCTCACTCACCACGATCATCATTCCGATACTTGGTCGCATTGCCCGTGGTGCAACCTTGTCATGGGTAAATCGTGAATTCATTGTTGCTGCCAGATCTATGGGAATGAAAGATCGTCACATCATTTTTAAACACATTGTGCCAAACGTGTTACCTGCAATTTACGCAGTAATCTTCTTGGCAATTGGCGTGGTCATCGTTGCAGAAGGTGCGCTATCGCTACTAGGTGTGGGAATTATTGATGGAGTCAGCTGGGGCGCAATGATCGGACGCGTTGCAGGTGACTTTACCTACGCGCCTCAGTCAATGTACGTGCCAGTAGTTGTGCTTGCCCTCACTGTTATTGCTTTTAACCAAATTGGTGATCACCTTCGCTCCCAACTGGATTCCCGTGAGGGCAAGATATGAGTTCTATTCTCAAACTGGAGAACCTTAAAGTTCGGTTCTCGACTCACCGTGGGCAGCTTGAAGCAGTACGTGGCGTAGACCTCGATATTCAGGTTGGAACCAGCATCGGAATCGTTGGCGAATCGGGTTCAGGAAAAACGGTGATGTCCCGTGCAGCCATGGGTCTGCTCACCGGAAGCAATGTCACTCGCGAAGGTCGCGTTACCTTCGACGGCAAAGTGCTCTCAGAAATGTCACGCGAAGACGTGCGCAATGAGTTTGGAACTGGCATGGCCATGATTTTCCAAGACCCCATGACTGCACTAAATCCAGTGCGCAGAATTGGCTCACAACTTCAAGAGAGTCTTCGTGTTCGACTGGGGATGAGTCGCAAGGAAGCGCGAGCCCGCAGTATTGAATTGCTCACACTCGTTCGTATTCCAGAACCAAAGCACATGTTGCGCAAATTCCCAAGCCAACTTTCTGGTGGAATGCGCCAACGAATCATGATTGCAATCGCAATTTCGTGCAATCCAAAACTGCTTTTTGCAGACGAGCCGACAACCGCGCTCGACGTTACCGTGCAGGCGCAAATTCTTGAGTTACTCACCGACTTACGCAAGCGACTCAATATGACAATGGTGCTCGTCACTCACGACTTAGGTGTGGTCGCTGGTAATACCGATTACGTCGCAGTTATGTATGCGGGCGAAATTGTCGAACAGGCGCCAACCACCGAATTGTTTGCAAACATGAAAATGCCATATACCGAGGCGTTGTTCAAGTCGATTCCGAACATTCAGATGAAGGCCGGCTCTCGTCTTCCTGTAATTGAAGGTCGACTCCCCGACCCAACTGACAGACCTCCTGGATGCGGATTTGCAGCACGTTGCAGTTACGCACAGGACAAGTGCTTCACCGAGCACCCAGAACTTGAAGTGGCTAAAGACGGTCACCTTTACCGTTGTTGGTTCCCACTTGGCGACTCCGTTCCAAGGAAAGTGAGCTGACCATGACCAATCATGCACACCTGCGAAAAGACTCAGATGTCCTACTTCGAGTTGAAGATCTTGTTGTTGAATTCAAGGTGCCTGGAAACAAAGTGGTCAACGCAGTTTCCAGTGTCAGCTTCGATGTCAAAGAGGGAGAAACGCTGGCAGTAGTTGGCGAATCTGGCTGCGGAAAAACGACACTTGGCAAAGCTCTCCTGCAAATTCAGAAACCCAAATCGGGAAATGTGCGCTTTGAAGGAAATGAATTAACTTCGCTCTCAAAGAACGATCTCCGATCTGCTCGCACTTCAATTCAGATGATCTTTCAAGATCCAATCTCTTCGCTCGACCCTCGAATGACGGTGCGCCAAATCGTTGAAGAGCCACTGTGGATTTGGTCAAAAGGCGACGAGAACGAGCGTCTTGAAAAGGTAAAGACTCTGCTCAACAACGTTGGGCTCGATCCCGAGTTGGTACTTGACCGCAAGTCATACGAATTTTCTGGTGGTCAGTGTCAGCGAATCAGTATCGCCCGCAGCCTGGCACTTGAACCAAAGATGTTGATTTGCGATGAGCCCGTAAGCGCTCTCGACGTCAGCATTCAAGCTCAGATCTTGAATCTTTTGAACGACATGAAAGACCGCTACGGCCTAACGCTGATCTTCATTAGTCACGACCTTTCCGTAGTTAAGGCAATTAGCACGCGGATCATGGTGATGTACCTAGGCAAAGTATGCGAAATTGGCACTACAGAGTCGATTTACGCAAAGCCAGCCCACCACTACACCGCAGCGCTCATTTCATCGGTCCCAGTTCCAGACCCAACGCACAAGGTTGAGCGAACGCCAATAACGGGTGAACCACCATCGCCGGTTGACCCACCTTCTGGTTGTCGTTTCCGCACGCGTTGTCCTGCCGCAACTGAATTGTGTGCAACTGAAGAGCCAATGTTGCGCGAAGTGTCCGACGGACAGTTTGTGGCCTGCCACTACCCGCGCGCTTAGTTCAATTCGCGCGGAACTTCTACTGCGCTGAGTTCACGAGTCGCCACTTCAATTTGTTTCACTTCATCAATTTCAGTTTGCACGACACCCAAGTCCCGAAATTTTCGAAGGGTGACGAGCATTCTGCTTTCAATTGAGCCCACGAGTTCGTTGTATGCCCTTGTTGATGACTCGATTCCTTTGCCCATCTTGCTGACCAGTTCGAGCACTTTGCCCACCCGGTCATAAACCTCGGCTCCGAGTCGCGCAACTTCATCGGCATGTTCGGTCGCTTTATGTGCCTGCCAACCTTTTGCCACTGCCAAGAGCAGTGCGAGCAGGTTGACTGGTGAAGCGATAAGCACTCTTTGGCGCATGGCATCTTCGAGAAGTGTTGGATCTGTGCGCATTGCATCTGAAACAAATCCTTCCCCGGGAATAAACATGACAACAAACTCTGGCGCACTTGGAAACTGCTCCCAATATTTTTTATCTGCAAGGGTTTTCATATGAATACGAAGATCACGAGCGTGCATTTTTAGTTCTGCATCTTTAGTCGCGGCATCTGTAGCTTCCGACATGCGACCGTATGCGGCGAGCACAGCCTTAGAGTCAATGGCCAAGAACGCATTGTTAGGCAACCTCACCACCACGTCAGGACGCTGATTGCGCTCTCCTTCTCCGCCCGTGAACTGTTCGGAATAGTCGCAAAAGGACTCCATGCCAGCAAGTTGGATGACATTTCGAAGTTGATTTTCACCCCACGAACCACGTGCCGATGGCGATTTCAACATGTTTGATAGCGAAGTTGTGGTGCTGTTGAGATTTTGAATTTGTAGCGCAAGCGAAGAAACGGTGGATTGCTCGGAAGTGAAGCTTGTCTGCAAAGACGAAACCGACTGGGAGAGACTGTTGATGTGCTGCTCAAACGGCTGCAATAGAGCTCGCGTCTGTTGATCCAAATTTCGCGCTTGTGCAGAGAAGAATTCTGCGCTCTGTTGTGTGCTGCTCTGCAAAGACTCGGCCGCAGTTTTGCGTACCTCCGCTTCGACTGTTGATCGAATTGTGGCGACCAATGCATTTATGTCAATTGGTGGATTTTGAGATTGCGCTTGTTGTTGCACTTGGCTCGTGCTTTTCATGGCATTCACCATGTACAACAACACACCTAGGACGACAACGATGAGACCAACGAGTAGGGTTTGCATACTTCAAGTATGACTCGTGGGTATATCGAAGTTTGGCGCTAGAAGTGCAGCACTGAAGCAACTTGGTAGTCCCCAAGTTTTGCCCGACCGCCTAGTGCATCGAGTTCAATAAGGAATACCAGCCCCGCAACCGTTGCCCCAAGACCCTCAACCAAACGAATTGTTGCTGCTGCAGTTCCACCTGTTGCCAGCACGTCATCCACAATGAGCACGGTGTCGCCATGGCCAACGGCGTCTTCGTGAATTTCTAAACGGTCGGTACCGTATTCCAACTCGTAGTCCTGACAGACCACGTTCCACGGCAACTTCCCAGGCTTGCGCACGGGAACAAATCCTGCACCCAGTTCTTCTGCAACTGGTGCCGCCAAAATGAATCCTCGAGCCTCCACCCCAACCACCTTGGTGACTATTCGGTTTGGCGCTGCGTTAATCAGTGCGGCAATGGTTTGACGAAAACCTTCAGCGTCACCGAGTAGAGGCGTTATGTCACGAAACATGATTCCCGGCGACGGAACGTCGGGAATGGTGCGAATGAGTTTGATCAGATTGTCGTTAGACACGTGCGGATTGCTTCGAGAATTGCATGACACCGTCGTCAATCGGTGAGTGCTTAAACATCTTCTTGTCGCGGCGATAGTTCTGTGGATTGATCCACGGCTCATGGTCGCCCTGGCGTGGCATACGGTGCATCATGCGCTGCATGTAGCCCGATGAGAAACCGTCAATCCACGGACGTTCTTTCATATTTCGGTCTTGCTCGCGCAGCCTTGGCGTGCACTGCACAACGCCATACTTACGCATGTGATTCAACAAACGACAGACGTATTCTGCGGTTAGGTCGGAGCGCAGAGTCCACGATGCGTTGATGTAACCAAATGTAGAAGCCATATTTGGAATGTCCGAATAAGCGAAGCCTTTGTACGTCCAGGTTTTTGCAAAGTCCACCTGGTTGCCATCGACAAAGAAATCCATTTCGCCAAGCGTGACTAGTTCTAGTCCCGTTGCGGTAACGATGATGTCGGCTTCTAGGTGTTCACCAGATGCAAGCTGAATTCCAGTTTCCGTGAATGACGCAATGTGATCGGTGACAACCGATGCCTTGCCCTCGCGCATTGCCTTGAAGAAATCTCCGTTTGGCACTAGGCACAGGCGTTGATCCCACGGGTTGTAGTTCGGGGTGAAGTGCTTCGCAATGTCATAGTCAGCGCCAAGTTCTAATTGAATTCCACCAAGTAACAGTTGCTTCACTTTGTCCGGGTCTGTACGTGTCTTGTTGTACACCAATTGCTGACGCCACGTGTTTTTAAAGCGAGTGAGGTTGTAGGCAATCTTCGGAGGCAACACCTTGCGCATGCGGTTAGCCAGCACGTCATGATCTGGTCGTGACACCATGTAGGTAGGTGATCGCTGCAACATGGTGACATGGGCCGCTTTGTCTGCCATCGACGGAACGATGGTGACCGCAGTAGCACCAGACCCAATAACCACTACTCGCTTACCTGAATAATCAAGATCAGTTGGCCACTCTTGTGGATGCACGATGGTGCCTTTAAACCGCTCACGACCTGTGAACTCGGGTGTATGCCCCTTCTTGTAGCTGTAATAGCCCGAGCACATGAAGAGGAACGAACACGTATATAAGTTTGTGGCTCCCGTTGACTTATTTGTTGAGGTCACTGTCCACTGCGCATCGTCTGTTGACCACTGCGCCTTTGTCACCAACTGTCCGTAGCGAATGTGTTGATCAATTCCGAACTGCGAAACCGTTTCCTTAAGGTATTTCAAAATGGATGGACCATCAGCGATGGACTTTGCCTCCGTCCAAGGCTTGAAACTAAACCCCAACGTGTGCATGTCGCTATCAGAGCGAACACCCGGATATTTAAACAAGTCCCATGTGCCACCGAGGCTGTCGCGACCCTCCAAAATGACGTAGCTGCGATCTGGACACATCGTTTGCAAGTGGTAGCCAGCGCCAATTCCGGAAAGTCCCGCACCTACCACCACCACATCGACGTGCTCGGAAGTCATGGGTAAAACCCTAATCCTTAGGAGAGTATGCCTACGAGCGCTGGGTTAAGCGTTGTGCACCCAAATAGTGTCCGCTGCCGATCGAATGTTTTCGCGCGAAGCACACACCACCACAAGTTCGTTGGATTGCACGAGACCCTCTTCAACTGCAGCATTAAATGCATCATCCACAGCAACAGCCATATCGATATTGCGCTGACAAACAAGCGGCGTTACTCCCCAATACAGGCGAAGTCGTCGGGCTACATCAGGTGATGGAGTTGCGGCAATGATGCGTGCAGCCGGACGACATGCTGAAAGAATTTCGCTCGAATATCCCGAGTACGTAAGGGCAATGATGCTGGCTGCGCCAGTTCGCTTTGCCAGTGCTGCAGTTGCTGCTCCAACTGCAGATTCGGTTGGATGTGCGTCGGCATATGACTTTGCACCGTCATGAGTTTCATTGGCGTCGCAAATCCGAGCCATTGCCGTCACTGCATTGATTGGGTCGTACCCCGTTGCGGTTTCTGCAGACAACATTACTGCGCTAAATCCTTCGCGCACTGCACCAGCAACGTCGGCAACCTCAGCGCGAGTTGGACGATGATTCGTACGCATGGATTCCATCATTTCAGTGGCACAAATGGAAACTTTGCCCTCAATCATGGCCAAAGTAGCAATCCGCTGCTGCATGTTTGGCACTTCTTCAAACGACAACTCTGCTCCCAGGTCGCCGCGTGCTGCCATCACGCCATCGGCTGCCCGAGTAATTGCCTCAAGGTTCATTAAAGCTTGACGACGCTCAATTTTTGCAATGATGCGTGGTTCGTCACCAACAAGGCTGCGAACCTCTTCAATAATTGCCGAGTCGCGCACAAACGAAAGCGCAATCCACTCTGCACCACCCTGTTTGGCTGCAGCAATATCGCCGTAATCTTTTTCGTTTAACGCCGAAACCTTTACATCGGTGTCAGGGAAATTCACGCCGCGATGTGGTGCGCATTCGCCGCCGACCAACACGCGTGCCGTGATGTCGCCACCGCGAATTGCCGTGATCCACAATTCAATTTGTCCGTCGGCAACTAAAACTCGCTCGCCAGACTGAATGCCAATTTCGTGAAGGTCAAATCCAAACATGTCTGGCGTCAGATCTATTTCAGTGCCCTCAACAAATGTGTAGTGCGAGTCACCCGTACGCAACTTTGGACCTTGTACGTCGACAAGAATTCCTACATCTGGAGTTGCAGCACGAATGTGTTGAATAAGTTCCAACACCTCATGCGACTCAAGGTATGAACAGTTAATGCGGAATGTGTCGACCCCTGCTTCAACAAGGCCTTGCAACATGTGCTCGGCGCGCGATGCCGGACCAACTGTGGCGATGATTTTTGTATTACGCATGCATATCCACCATAGGTGGAGAGAGCCAATAAACGAACCTATATCTGGTTAGCCAATGACCTAAGACGGCTGTATCATTAGGCTTCCGCAATGTGCGGGTGTAGCTCAATGGCTAGAGTTCCAGCCTTCCAAGCTGGCTATGCGGGTTCGATTCCCGTCACCCGCTCGATCGCGATGAGCACCGAGCAATCCGGGCAGGAGCCCACGTACGAC
>JALQWV010000181.1 GCA_023263465.1 Ilumatobacteraceae bacterium | reverse complement strand
AAGCATCGACAACGTTTGGTCTGGAGAGTTCTGCATCGCTTCATCAAATGCAACTTCGTCAAGTTCGCCTACTTCAGGAGAGATCTCTTCGAACCCTGAGTGCTTCGACAATTCTTTGCGCGACGTGGTGCGCTTGCTCGCCTGTTGCGCTGCCTGTTCGGCCTGCGCGCCTTCTTTCACAAACGGGAGTTCGTTGCCCCAGTCGGGGCGCCAGCTTTTCCCGCGTCGCCGTCTTCCGGTTTTACGTCAAACACATCTGCGAAAATTTCAGTAATCACTTCTTCTGCCGTGCGCACACTTCCTTCGCGCAACCGCACGCGACCCGTCAATGCAACGAGCGCACTGTCTAAACCAATCGCAATTGTCTCTATAGAAGCCTTGCGCATCACCGACAGACGTGCAGCAACTACTGCAGTATCAATTGCCCCACGAACCGAAGAACCGAAACGCAAGTCGGAGTGATTACGCGTGCGACGGACCATTTCAACAACCTTGCTCACCCAGTCGCGTGATACGTGAGATGTGCTGTCCTGTTTGGCAATCTCACGCAACACGATTTCCACTTCATCTGATGCGCTTTGGTAGGTCATAGCAACACGACACACGCGGTCGTACACCGCACTAGAAATCCGTGCCGTACCAACTGCATCAAATGGGTTCATTGCTGCCACAAGCCGGAAACCAGCAGCACCTTTTACAGTGCCAAGTCGCGGAACAGTAATTTCACCTTCACTCATCACCGTTATCAGTACGTTCAGCGTTTCTTCGGGAATGCGATTGATCTCCTCTACGTACAGCAACGAACCTTCGCGCAGTGCAGATACGAGAGGTCCATCAACAAATACATCTGCGCTATATCCGTCGGTCAGTACTCGTGCCGGGTCAAAATGTCCGACCAAACGTGCCGGAGTGAGTTCGGCGTTGCCTTCAACGAATGCAAACCAAACGCCGAGAGCCTCAGCAACAGACCGCAAAAGCGTTGATTTTCCCGTGCCTGGAGGGCCTTCCAGCAAAATGTGGCGGCCACCATGTAGCGCTGCGACGACAAGTTCTAGTTCGCGCGTGCGACCAACAACCGAAGTTGCCGAAGCGCGAAGAACATCGCCTGCCGACGCTGCTGTCATAGATGTGACTTACTAGTCGAACTTAATGACGCCACGGATGTTTTCTCCGTCGCGCATTGCTCGGTAACCCTCATTGATGTCACTCAATTGGTATTCCTTCGTGACGAGGCCATCGAGGTCAAGCTGACCCTCGCGGTACAGGCCCATCAACTTTGGAATGTCCGAGCGCGGGTTACCCGAACCAAACAATGAACCAACTAGCTGCTTTTCCATCAACGTGAGATCAAGCAAGCTCATGCCTGCACCAAACTCTGTTGCTGGGTGAATGTTGGTCACGACAACACGACCGCGCTTTGCAGTAAGTGCCATTGCTTCATGAATAACAGCGCCGTTACCAACGCCCATGGTCATGATCACTTTGTTGGCCATGGTTCCCCATGTGAGTTCCTGCAGCAGAGGCAACGCTTCGGCCATCGAGTTTGCAGTGTGTGTTGCACCAAACTCCATTGCCTTCTCACGCTTGAACTCCACTGGGTCAATTGCAACGATGCGCTTTGCACCAGCAATGCGAGCACCTTGAATCGCATTTGCGCCAATTCCGCCCACACCAACTACTACTACGGTATCGCCAGGTGAAACTTCTGCTGCATACACGCTTGATCCCCAACCGGTAACTACACCGCAACCAAGCAGGCATGCGCGGTCTAGAGGAACATCTTTTTCAATCTTGATACAACTTGCTTCGTGCACCACAGTGTGCTCGGCAAATGTTCCAAGCAAGCACATGATGCCAACGTCTTTTCCACCCGCATGGTGACGTGCTGTTTGGTCACTGATTTGCTTTCCCGTTGCCATGTAGGCACCAAGGTCGCACAAGTTTTGGTGACCGGTGCTGCAACTAACGCAACGTCCACATGACGGAATGAATCCGAATACCACGTGATCGCCTGGTGCTAACCAGCTGACATTTGATCCAACTTGTTGCACGACACCAGCGCCTTCATGGCCGCCAATGATTGGCAATTCAAATGGCAGGTCTCCTGTAACCAAGTGCTCATCGCTATGACACATGCCCGAGGCAGCCAACTTCACCAACACTTCGTTTGGACCTGGCGCATCAAGTTCAATTTCTTCAATTGCCCAAGGAGCATTCAACTCCCACAACACAGCTGCCTTCGTCTTCACACTGACCCCCTCGTCACTGTCGGCAGGCGCAGGGTGCGCCAGCGAGTTACTGGCTCTATTGTTGCCGAGCCATTAGCGCTGACGCTACCCCGAGCCCGCCGCCTGAGTACTGTGGTCAGTAATGGACACCACAGCACCTTTAGCCGTAGATACCGCCCAGGCCCAAACAACAAGCCACGACAGCGATTCCTCGGCAATCACCACACCGCACATCGTTGAAGAGCTCCTCGTTGAGGAAATTTCTATCGACGGCATGTGTGGCGTGTACTAACTGACAGTCCATTCACGATGACTGTCACCCTGGATTCAGCGTGTGAGTTACACCCCCAAGTTGCACTTCGCCCCGAACCATTTGGTGCACTTGCGTACCACTACGGCAATCGCAAACTTGTTTTCTTAAAGCACCCAGATGTGGTGGCTGTGCTTCGCGATGTTTCTGAACATGACACTCTTGAAGACACCTTGATTGCACACAAGGTTGCACCCGAACGTTGGAATTCATTTGTTCGTGCACTGAGCTCGCTTGAAACATCGGAGATCATTCGTGTCCGTCAGTAACTTATCCACGCAACTTAAAGGTGGACTTGACGCACCAATTTGTTTGACCTGGGAACTTACCTACGCATGCAACCTTCAATGCATCCATTGTTTGTCCAGCAGCGGTCGACGCGACCCGCGCGAACTAGACACCGATCAAGTTAAATCAGTGCTTGATCAGCTGCGAGATTTACAGGTGTTCTACATCAACATTGGTGGTGGCGAGCCGATGATTCGCAAAGACTTCTTTGAGATTCTTGAACATGCCGAACGCAACAACATTGGCGTGAAGTTTTCAACAAACGGCACATACATCACCGCCGAAAATGCTCGGCGTCTTGCTTCAATGAACTATCTCGATATCCAAATAAGCATGGATGGTGTTGATCGTGCGACCAATGACGATGTTCGCGGTGAGGGATCATTTGATACATCAATCTCTGCGATGAACTACCTGCGCGACGCAAACTTTGGACCGTTCAAAATTTCAGTTGTTATGACTCGACATAACGTTGACCAACTTGATGCCTTCAAGCAACTTGCAGACAGTTACGGTGCCCAACTTCGTATCACTCGCTTGCGTCCTGCGGGTCGCGGTGCAGACACATGGAATGACCTGCATCCAACCCAAGCGCAACAACGGAAGATCTATGACTGGCTCATCGCGCACGGCGACAACGTGCTCACCGGAGACTCGTTCTTCCATCTCAATGCCTTTGGTGAATCACTGCCTGGATTGAACTTGTGCGGCGCTGGCCGTGTGGTGTGCCTCATTGACCCAATCGGCGATGTGTACGCCTGCCCGTTTGTGATTCACGATCAATTCAAAGCGGGGTCAGTCCATGACGAAGGGGGCTTCGCTTATGTATGGCGCAAGAGCGATCTCTTTCTCTCGCTGCGCGAACCAGAGTCTGAAGGCGCGTGCACATCGTGCGGCAACTACGACTCATGCCAGGGCGGCTGCATGGCAGCAAAGTTCTTTACTGGTTTGCCTCTCGATGGTCCAGACCCAGAATGTGTAATAGGCGCAGGCGAATCGCTTCGCAAGAGCACCATCGTGACCCTCATTCCAAAACCCAGCATGGACCATTCACGTAAAGTTTCGGTAACGGTTGGGGGAAACACATAATGGACTTTTCACTGAACGGCGTTGAGCCGGTGTATGTAGCGGGCGCAATCATCGTCTCGTATTTTTTGGGGACCATTCCAAGTGCACTCATGGTTGCCAAGCGCGGTGGCGTCGATGTCACTGCCGAAGGCTCTGGAAATCCGGGCACATCAAACGTTGTTCGTCTGCTCGGTTGGAAGTACGGCCTTGTGGTTTTTGTAGCCGATGTGTTGAAAGGATCAGCTGCAGTCGGCATCGCTTACTACTTGACACATACCTATGGCGACAATCTAAATGTTTCCTATCTTGCCTATGCATGTGCGTATGCAGCAGTGCTCGGACACACATTCCCTGTCACTCGCGGTTTCCACGGAGGTAAGGGTGTGGCAACAGGTGGTGGAACGATGTTTGTGCTGTACCCAGTCATGAGTGCTGTGCTCTGCGCATCGTGGTTCGTTATTCGTAAACTCACAGGCAAGTCGGCCGTTGCTTCACTCGTCATCACCATTGCAGTTCCTGTGTACGTGATTGTCACTGTTGGTTTCGGTCAACCACAGTCATGGCAGATTGCTGCCGTGCTTGGACTAGTTGGTTTGATCATCATTCGCCACATTCCAAACATTCGACGCATGCGCGCCAATGAGGAACTCGCGGCGTAAATTTTTCGCGCATTCATCAATATGGTCCCGTTTATTACTGACTTCTTTAACGGGCTGAAGGATTTTTCAGACTCGTATTGGTTCTACGTCATCATTCTTGCAATTGCGATACTTGACTCTGTATTCCCAATCGTTCCCAGCGAAACCTTGGTGATTATTGGTGGTGTAAGTGCAGGATCTGGCTCGCTTTCAATCGGCCTTGTTATGGCGTGCGCATTTGGCGGAGCATTCATTGGTGACCACCTGTCGTACTTTCTTGGTCGTCGTGCAAGTGACGCTATTACACGCCGCTACGAACGAACCGAAAAGGGTAGACACCGACTAGCAAGCGTGATTCATCAAATTCATGAACGCGGTGGCCTTCTGCTCATCACTGCACGATTTATTCCAGGCGGACGGACCATTTTGACTCTGGCCTGTGGCATTACAAAGCAAGAGCGCAAGTGGTTCACTGGCTGGATCATCGCGGCAGCAAGCATTTGGTCAACATATGCGTCATTGCTTGGATTTATTGGTGGAAAGACATTTGAGGACAATCACACGCTGGCATTCCTCTTCGCCTTTGGTTGCGCTATCGGAGTCACCGCCATTATTGAACTCATCCGTTTCATTTTGAAAAAACGTAAGTCACAATAAGGCATGCCCAATTCGCCTACATGGCCGGAAATTTCCCGCAATGAGTGTCTGGTGATTCCCGTTGGCTCGTTTGAACAACATGGTCCACATCTTCCACTGGACACCGATACACAAATCGCTTCTCACCTCTGCGAGCAGGCAATATCGCGAATCGACAATGTTGTTGTTGCACCACCGCTTTCAATTACAGCGAGCGGCGAACACTCAGGATTCCCCGGAACTCTTTCCATAGGCAACAATGCCTTCACCACAGTGATTGTGGAACTGGTTCGCTCATGCGACTGGGCAACCGGAGTCATATTGGTTCATGGCCATGGCGGAAACTTCGAAGCGGTGCAACAAGCCACTGCTGTGTTGAATTCGGAGCATCGCAACATTGCAAGCTGGTGGCCACACATTCCTGGAGCAGACGCTCATGCAGGCCACACCGAGACATCACTCATGTTGGCTATTAATCCCAACTTGGTTCGCATAGAAAAACTCGATGTTGGCAATGTGCAGACAATGAGTGAGATACAGCGTGATTTGCAAACTCATGGCGTGCGAGCGGTAAGTGCAAACGGCATTCTTGGAGACGCTCGAAGCGCAACAGCAGAACACGGAATTGAACTGATCGCCAGGCTGAGCGAGAACCTGCACACATTTATACTCAGCGCACAACAACAATGGAGCCGATCATGACCAGCACCGTTCGCTTCATTGCTGATGGTTCATGGCGACGGCCAGAACGCGGAAGCGTCGTGCTCGCGGGGTCTCCACTTACGCTGTTCTCTCTTTCCAAGTCGGGGCAGGCAATTGCGGAATGCATTGAGCGTGCAAATGCACTACCTCAAGGGCACGAACCATTGACCGAGCGGTTACTTGACGCGGGAGCGATTCACCCCATTCCAAGTGACAACGACAAGGCACGCTTTTCTCTCAACACTGTCACCGCAATCATTCCCGCATACATCCACACCTCACAGGAAGCTCAAACGCTGAAGTCACTTGTCGCATCGTGCTCGTCTCTGCATAGCACTGTTGTTATTGATGACTGTTCACCACATCCTCTTCCCGATCTCGGTGATACACACGTGATTCGTCTGGACTCAAATAGCGGTCCAGCTGCTGCGCGAAACGCTGGAATTGCACTCGTTCAGACTGAATTCATTGCCTGTATTGATATGGATGTCACCATTTCTGCCAACACCATTTCACAACTACTGCCCTATTTTGCAGATGACAAAGTTGCTCTTGTTGCACCGAGGGTGAAGTCGCGCGCAACGGCGAACACCGTTGGCGAATACGAAGTGGCTGCCAGCGTGCTCGACATGGGAGACGCCGAAGCTCGAGTTAGTGCTGGAACTCGAGTGAGTTACGTGCCATCAGCCATGTGGCTTTGTCGTACCTCTGCTTTACGGTCGGTGTCTGGTTTCAATGAATCTCTCCGATCTGGAGAAGACGTCGACTTGTTGTGGCGCTTGAACCATGCAGGCTGGAGATGCCGCTACCAGCCACAAGCAGTGTGCTCACACGCACCTCGTGCAACATTGCAAGAATTCATATTTCAGCGCATGTCGTATGGAGAATCAGCTGCACAATTGGCAAAGCTACATAAAGGAAAACTTGCCCCGGTCAAACTCAACGCGTGGCAGGCATCAACGTGGTTATCCGTCGCTCTTGGTATGCCGTTTGTTGCCGTTGGCGTTGCAATTGTTGGTGGAGCATCAACTGCAAAGAAGCTTCGCAAGTTTCCACAATTGAAAAGTGAAAGCATCAACATTTCAGTTCATGGAACCGCAAAAAGCGGTCTGACAATCGCGCACGCTATTGGTCGAGTGTGGTGGCCAATTGCACTCGTGCTCGCGCTGTTTTCTCAGAGACTCCGTTTGCTGTTTATTGCCACTGCACTCGCGCCAGCCGTATACGAATGGTGGTCGAAACGTCCACACCTTGATGTTGTGCGATTTGCTTTAATGAAAATATTAGACAATGCCTCGTACGGCGCTGGAGTGTGGAAAGGCGTACTTGCAACGCGGAATCCCGCGCCACTTATACCTATCGTGAGGTCGTCTGCAGCGAACGAGGAGTGAAGTTGTTGCACTCCTCGCATACTCGCTGAGGAATAACACCAAGTTTCATAAAATATCCAAATGCGATGCATCCGAGACATACTGCAAACGCGCTCTCAAGAAATGCTGCAGCAACTAGTGCTGCAATAACAATTTGCGATGCACCATGTGCATCGGTGAGATACAAAATAGATGCCGTGATTGAAAAAGCTGCTCCAACACCTTGCGCAAATCTCTTTGGAGGGCCAGGAACCAGTCGATGCTGAAAGTTCAAGCGCGGTGTAATCACCTGCGTTGCAATTCGACCCAAAGGGCTGAACGTTGGGCCGCTCAGCACACGCGCGATAAATCCATACGTCAAGGCAACGAGAATCCAGCCGTTGCCGGACAGTGCATAGGTGGTTCCCATCAGCACAGCACCACCAGCCACAATTCGAGCAGAGGTTTCGTTTACGGGATTCGGAAAACTGAACAACTTCGCCATGTGTCCAGCCTAAAGGCCAATTGTTGACTTAACAAGTCGGCTTTTGCTGGTAGCGACACCATGCCCGAAAACAGTCAGATACCGTCAATACCAATGACTTTGCGCCTCACCGTGAATCGCCAGGCATGGCTTGATCACGTTCGACTCACGGCATCCCAGCACGGAGACGTACTACCCGTTGTCAAGGGCAATGGCTACGGTTTTGGCCGCTCAGTTTTATTTGAACAGGTACCACACTTTGCCGACCACGTCGCGGTGGGAACTGTCTACGAAACCACCGATATACCCTCTTCGCTTACTCCGGTTGTACTCACGCCTGCTGGCACACATTTACCGAGTTCGCTTCCAGCACATTCGGTACTCACTGTTGGATCACTTAACCATGTTGCAACACTTCGTTCTCAGCATTGGCAAGGCAACGTACTCATCAAGTTGCAGTCCACCATGCAACGCTTTGGTGTTTCCGGAAAAGATCTTGCTGCGCTGCAATCTGCGTGCACCGATTCGTTACTGAATGTTGTTGGCTGGTCGCTTCATCCTCCGCTTAATAACTCAGGACAGGACCGCAGCGGTGAGGTGTCATGCTGGATTGAATTACTACACGACAATCTTCCGATATTCGTAAGCCACATCACTGCGAAGCAAATCGGCTCGTTGCGTTCGCAGTTTCCGAATCGAACATTTATTTCACGAATCGGCACAGACTTGTGGTTAGGCGACAAGTCAATGATGAAACTTGCTGCTGAGGTACTTGATGTTCGCGCAGTCGACGGTGGAACAGCTGGCTACCGAACAACATCACTTCCTGGGAGCGGACACATTGTGATTGTTGGTGCAGGATCAGCACATGGAGTGAGTGAAATTGTTGGAGTAGGAAGTCCGTTCCATTTTGCGCAGCAACGTGTTGCACTCGTTGAACCTCCATACATGCACAGCAGCATGCTGTTTGTTCCTACCGGCCAGCCAGTACCACGCGTTGGCGAGAGTGTTGACGTCCAACAACCACTCACCCGTGTGAGTGCTGACACGATTTCGTGGGAATAACCGTCACCGATATTCGTCCACCTCGAATACCGAGCTTGGACGTCACGCGGGCTATCGCTCTCGTTGGCGTCGTGATGATGAACTACCACGCATACCTCAATACCAGTTCAGCGTTCTATCCACCGCATCCCTCGTTTGCCGAACGCATGTTTAATCCACTAACTGGAATTCTGACCACTCGATTTGCCGCAACTTTTGTACTGGTTGCAGGAATGGGCATTGCTTTGTTCGTTCAGTCAGCGATTCGCTCAGAAAATTCCACACGCATTCGCGCAGCACAAATGAAACTGGCGCGCCGAGGTTTATTTCTGTACGCAGTGGGTGCTGCTGTGCAATGGATCTGGCCTGGAACTATTTTGTTCTATTACGGTGCATTTTTCCTGATTGCAGCAGTTATCTGCACCTGGTCTAACCGCAGACTTATTGCTGTTTCAGCAGTTTCTGTTGCAGTTTCAACAGGGCTTACTGCCTGGCGTGGGTATCGGTCTTTTAAGGGGGACTTCACTCAGTGGCTGTCGCCTGCTCCTAATTCACCACGTAATTTACTGATCCGAACTTTTTTTGATTACACACATCCAGTTTTTCCATGGATCACATTTATCTGTGCAGGAATCATCCTCGGCAGAAACCTTCAACGACTCTCGCGGCTGCGCACGCAGATCATGGTGTGGTCGGGAGTTGCATTGCTGGTCACCTATTTGATTCGCACCTTTGCCATGCCCGATTCAAACTCAACGCGAACCGACTATGTGCTCCAGCGGGTGCTCTCCACAAATAATCACGACCATTCGGTACTTCATGTCACAGCCACTTTGGCTGTTGCATTGCTCGCGTTCTGCATCGTTTCTCTTACTACCGATTCGTGGGTACATCATCCAACCGTCACATTTCTTGCACGCACCGGACAAATGACGTTAACGATCTATCTCGCACACGTTCTTGTTTTCAACCTCGTCGTGAATTGGCTTAACTGGGTGACACCAACTGGGCTCGACACAGCGCTCGCACTCAGCCTTGCTTTTTATATCGCCGCAGTTCCGCTTTCTTCGCTGTACTTCCGAAGGTTTGGTATCGGTCCTTTTGAGCGCGTGTACCGCGCATTTGGCGGATGAACGTTCCAGAATCGTGGCGCGAAGTGCTGCGCAACGAAATTTCGCAACCATATTTCGCAAACCTCAACGAAATTGTCTTGCAAGAACGTAGGGCCTTTACTGTGTTTCCACCAGAAGATGAAGTCTTCACTGCACTACAGCTCACTTCACCAGGCGATGTGCGTGTGGTGATCGTTGGTCAGGACCCGTATCACGGTGCAGGGCAGGCACACGGTTTAAGTTTTTCTGTTCGACATGGAACTCCCATTCCGCCATCGCTTCGCAATATTTATGCCGAATTACACAGCGACCTTGATGTTCCGCCTCCACCGCACGGCAATCTTGAAGCATGGGCCCAACAAGGCGTGCTCCTGCTGAATTCAACTCTCACCGTGCGCGAGGGCGAGGCAGGTTCGCATTCTGCACACGGATGGGGAACATTTACCGATGCCATCATTTCGTACCTCGGTTCGCGACAGCAACACATCGTGTTTGTGTTGTGGGGTACACACGCTGGCAAGAAAACGTCGCTCATCGGCCAGCACCACACGGTGATCACTTCCGTGCACCCCTCTCCGCTCTCTGCTCATCGCGGATTCTTTGGTTCTCGCCCGTTTTCACAGATCAATCGCGCGCTTTCCGATCACCATCAATCCGAAATCAACTGGGCTATTGCCTGAATTCTTTAATCATCAGCGCTGCAAGTAGTTTTTACCCATGGGTTCCATCCGTCGTAGCGACTTCATTAATTGCAGTGCCGACAAAGTGTGGGCCTTTGTTGGCCAACCTGAAAAACTTCATGAATGGTTTCCCATCACCAGTACCCGAGTTGAGGGGAACAAGCGCTGGATCACCCTCGCCGGCGGAATTACGTTTGAAGAAGACATCATCACTCTCGACCATGATTTGCGTCGTTTTCAATACAAAATTGTGAACAACCCGTTCATTACCTTCCATCTAGGCACCGTTGATGTCATTGCCGATGGTCCACATCGCTGCATGCTCATGTACTCCACAGACATGGAGCCCGAAGTGTTGGCGCTTCCTATCGCCGGAGCAGCCTCACTTGGAATAGCCAAAGTAAAAGAAATGTTTGACGGTAAATAAT
>JALQWV010000116.1 GCA_023263465.1 Ilumatobacteraceae bacterium | reverse complement strand
TAGAACGCTCTGGCCCAGGAGCAGGAAACAAAGGCGAAGAAGCAGCTGTTGGCGCAATTGAAATGGCCAACGTGTTACACGCAATTCGCTCAAAATAATTACAGGAATGGCTTATCGCCAAGAATGGTTGCACGATGCATTACCCGTCTATGCGGCATGTAATCGGCAGTTGCATAATGCTGTGTGAGACGGTTGTCCCAAAATGCAAGGTCGTACTGCTTCCACTTCCATCTCACGGTGAACTCAGGCTTAGACACGTGCGATGTCAAATAACTGAGAACCATTTCGCTCTCGCGGGTTGAAAGCTCCATGATTCGCGTCGTAAACGAATAGTTCACAAAAATTCCGCGCTGCTTACTTACCGGGTGGGTTCGAACGACTGGATGTACAACCGGTGGGTTTTTCATTCGGGCGCTCTCGACCATTTGGCGAGTCTCTGGTGAGTTTCCGTAGCGCTCAATCGTGAACGACGCAGCAATGTCGTGTTCTGCAGTCAAAGTGAGGATGAAATCCTTAAATGAATCAGAAAGAGCCTCATAGGCAGCAATACCGCTTGCCCACAGTGTGTCTCCCCCAAATGGAGGCAGAACTCGCGCCGAAAGCAACGCCCCGAGCGGGGGTTGTTCGATAAACGTCACGTCTGTATGCCACTCATCGCTGTCTGGCGGATTTTTATCGTTTGTATCGAGCACAATGATCTCTTTGGCATCGCCCGAATTGGGGTATATGGGATGCACATGCAACTCTCCAAATCGCTGTGCGAGATCGCGATGCTGCACAGGTGTAAGCGGTTGATTCTCAAAGAACAAGACTTGATGCTCAACAAGATGTGCCGAGATTTCATCTCGCAAGTCATCGGAGAGAGGCTGGCAAAGATCTACGCCTGAAACAAGCGCTCCAAGGGCAGGCGATATACGCATTACGTGCATAAAGAAAGAGTAGCGAACGAGTCATTCATTCCGATCAGCGAATTACCTGTGCACGCGCGACACCATCCGTCACACATTGCCTGCGGGGCAACTGCCCCGCAAAGGAAAGGCATCGATCTTGGGTATTCTGCTCCATTCGCTCGTTGCGGTCACGAGCCTGCTGACCGTCCATATTCCTCATCGGATCACTCCCCCTATTTTTGAAACTCCCATTGAGGCCGTGAGCTACGTGATGTTTGATGTTGATTTCAGCACCTTTAAGCGCGAGAAATTTTCTCTAATGCGGGCTTATCCACTTCTTGATTGGACATCTGATGGTTGCTCCGCACCAGTAGTTGGCAGTGAAGGACGCTCCTTTAACTTCACCCATGCTTGTGTACGTCACGACTTTGGGTATCGCAATATCAAGAGGCTTGGCCTGTTCACCGAATCAGTACGCACAAAACTCGATGAACAGTTTCACCGCGATCTTGAAGCTTCGTGTGTAACACAGGTGCGGACTCGAAAAATTCGCTGCCTAATGTGGGCCGAAACGTTTTATGTTGCAGTTCGCGCAACCGGCGGTTAGCGCCTTATGCCCACTCTTTCAAAACCGCAATGTTGATGAGTTGATGCAGCATTTTTCCTGTTGCCCCCCAGACCGTCTCATCATCTAAATGGAAAAAGTGAATCTGATATTGATTCGGCGGAGTTCCCCAGTGTTCTTCTACATATGTGTCATCACGCACCAAGTCGGCAAGTGCAACGGAGAACACCCTGTCGACTTCAGCATTCACTGCATTCATTGACGGTGGCGCTTCCAGATACGCGAGCACCGGAACAATGTGGCTATTGCTGACATACGTTGACAATGCGCTCATTTCACCGATCACTTGAACATGCGACGGGTCGAGATTGATCTCTTCATAGGCCTCACGAATAGCGGCTTCAACGAATGTCTCACCCTCGTCTACTCGCCCGCCAGGGAATGACACCTCCCCTTTATGGTTGCTGAGCGCTTTCGACCTACGAGTGAGCACTACTTCAGGACCACCTGGACCATCAAAAATAGGTACCAATACCGCAGATGCACGCGATCCTTCAGGCGGGGGCGACTGCACGAGCGTGTTGGTGAAACGCTGCAAACGTCCAAGCAAATCTGGCGTATTGCGAAGCGGTGAATGGTCTAATCGAGCAAAGGGATTAGTGGGACGCACCCATACTGCTGCCGGCCGCGGAATGTGTTGATCGCCGCCAGCGCGAACCATCTTGCGTATTTACGCTTGAGGAGTCCAGCCACTCGCAAGTAGCTGACGAATGACTTCATCAAGACCAGCGGTCTTCAAATTGGCAAGCGTCTTGCCTGGTTGTTCTTCCCCACGCTCCCAGGTTTCCCATGCTGTACGAATTTTTTCAAGATCGGGTGCTGGTGTTGTGAAGCCCATATCAACAGCCTAACGACGAGGCTCTGTTTGCGCACCACGCTTCGCAAAGTTGGTGCCAAGAACAATGACGCCAAGCACTACTCCAACACCAAGCAAAGCAAGTCGTCCATTCGTTTCAATATCGGCCACGAATGACAACGCCAGGCAAGCAATGATGATGAGCCAATCAATCATGCGATGCACGCCACGGCTAATCCATTTGAACGCACTTAAGAAACCGTCGGTTACTGCCGTATTGACCAACATGATGAGCCCCATTGCGGCAGGAATAGTCGGCTCTTTCAGCTGCGCCGACATCATGACGAGTCCGCCGGCAATGAAATACTCCACAAACTGGTGCATCCAAAACCCGCGACCGTTACTTGCCATAGCTACACACACTAGAAGAGAAAAGAAAATGCCTCAGGCTTTCGCCCGAGGCATTTTCAACTATTCGTAGTTCGTTTGAGAAAACGATTTACATCATTCCCATTCCACCACCTGGCATGCCGCCGCCTGCTGGTGCGCCATTCTTTTCTGGCTTATCAGCTACGAGGCATTCAGTGGTGATGACCAGTGCGGCAATTGATGCTGCGTTTTGCAACGCGGCACGAGTCACCTTGGCTGGGTCGATAATTCCGGCTTTCACCATGTCGACGTATTCGCCAGTTGCAGCATTGAGACCAATGTTGCCCTTCTCTGACTCCACACGCTGGATGGCAACTGCGCCTTCCAAACCTGCGTTGTCGGCGATGTGTCGACCTGGAGCCGTCAACGAGTCGTACACGCTGCGTGCACCCGTTGCTTCGTCACCCTTGAGTGATTCAACAACTTTGAGTACTGCTGGACGAGTGCGAATCAGTGCGGTACCGCCACCGGCGACCACGCCTTCTTCGATTGCTGCACGAGTTGCCGATACGGCGTCTTCAATGCGGTGCTTCTTTTCCTTCAGCTCAACTTCGGTTGCTGCGCCTACCTTGATCACTGCAACGCCGCCAGCCAGCTTGGCCAAGCGCTCTTGCAACTTCTCGCG
>JALQWV010000150.1 GCA_023263465.1 Ilumatobacteraceae bacterium | reverse complement strand
CACCGAAAGGAAGTGTGCGGGGGTTGGAAGGCACGGAAAGAAAAATGGCGACACCGAAGTGTCGCCATTTCCATTGCAAGGTTTACCTGGTCTCCCAGATCGCATCTCGTCATCAAGAAGAGTACCGAACTGAATACAGCGGGGCGTTGGCACCGGAAATAAAAAAAAATGACGACACCGAAGTGCCGTCATTTTCCGTTTCGCGGTATACCTGGAATTTCCAGTCCGGATCTCGTCAGATAAAAGAGTACCGAAAACCTATTGTTCGGAAAACCCTTGAAATTTATGGGGTGGACGAGGGGTCTCGAACCCCCGGCCTCCAGGACCACAACCTGGCGCTCTAACCAACTGAGCTACGCCCACCACGTGGGCTTCAGTGTAGGCTGTAAAAGACGAAGTTATTGGAGTTGATAACCATGTCAGCGATGGAATCCACGCTGCGAAGTGCCTTGGCCGACAAAGCCAAGGAAATAACAAAGCGAGAACTGGCCACCTACGCAGAGCGAACGGCTGCTTCTCAACGAGCAAATGCTCGAGCCCGCAAAGTGCTCCCGCTCGGGGTGCCTTCCAGTTTCCAGGCGTACGACCCATACCCATTAGTCGTTCGTTCAGCGCATGGTCCGAACATGACCGATGTCGATGGCAATGTGTACACCGACTACGACATGGGGTTTGGTGCCTTGTTTTCCGGTCACCAGAACCCACTTGTGCGTGCAGCAATTGATGCTCAACTTGGTGAAGGAACACTGTTCGTTACACCATGTGAATCAAACGCCGATGTTGCCGAAATGTTGGCCGCTCGTTATGGCTTGCCCATGTGGCGCTTTACCAACTCGGGCACCGAATCAACCATGGATGCCATTCGCGTTGCACGCGCGGCAACTGGCAGGGACAAGATCGTAAAGGTTGAAGGCGGTTACCACGGCCATCACGACGAAGTGATGATCAGCATGAAGCCATCACTTGATTTGGCAGGCCCCGCAGATGCTCCGTTCTCCATTCCTGCATCCGCAGGAATTTCCAAGAAGGTGGTGAGCGACACCATCGTCATTCCATACAACGACGCACGAGCACTCGAGCGAGTGCTGAAGAGTGGAGAAGTTGCGTGTTTCATTGTCGAACCCGTAATGGAAAACATTGGTATCTGTTTGCCAGACGAGGGCTACTTGAAAGAAGTGCGCGAGATCACTGAGCACTACGGAACTCTGCTTATTTTTGACGAAGTAAAAACTGGCATCACAGCCGGATGGGGCGGAGCAACTGGAGTCGTTGGTGTAACACCAGACCTCGTTGCTCTTGCAAAATCAATCGGCGGCGGTTTACCAATTGGCGCTTTCGGTGGCAAGCAGGAATACATGGACCTCATTACACAAGGCAAAGTGATTCACCTTGGCACCTACAACGGCAATCCTTTGTGCATGGCTGCAGCAAAGGCAGTGTTGTCGCAAGTGTGCACACCTGAAGTAACGAATGAAGTCATTGCGCGTAACGGCCTATTGGTCAATGCCGTAAGCGAAATCATTCACGATGCATCACTGCCGGCACACACCGTGCAGTTTGGTGCAAAAGGTTGCGTCACCTGGGCGGAGAAGCAAATTCGTAACTATCGCGATTACAAAGCAAGCGACTTTGACCTTGCATTTGCTCACCCTGTATCCAGCCATCGACCCCTACACCTGCACGCCAGAGCAGCTGACGCAAACCGCTTTGGATTGCATTGGTCCGCACGTGATGCGCGCACCCGAGCAACAGTTTTACGATTTGTTGGGCGCCTTGCAAACGCCGCAAAAGGGATAGATTTATTGCCAGCGGTGTGGCAATTGCACAAAGCCTTGATGCACACCAGGCTGCGTCACCACCACGGTAGCGGCTTGCAGCACCACGTCGTAGACATGCAACGCACGTTCATCAAACAAATAAGCGCCTACTGAAAAACGCCCCTTC
>JALQWV010000096.1 GCA_023263465.1 Ilumatobacteraceae bacterium | reverse complement strand
ATCTTTTCGTTTTGAAATGCGCGGTCCTGCATGATCTTTGATGCGCGCAACACATTGCGTCGAACAATCAAGTGCACTTTGGATGCAAATTTCGTTAAAAATTGTGCTTCCTCTAACGCAGAGTCACCACCACCTACGACTGCAATTTCTTGACCCCTAAAGAAGAAGCCGTCACACGTGGCACACGTTGACAAACCATGACCGATCAAGCGTGATTCTTCGGGAAGTCCAAGCATGAGGGACTGTGCACCGGTACTTACGATCACGCTGTCCGCCGTGTACTCGGTATCTCGAACCCAGGCGCGAAACGGGCGACTACTGAAGTCAACACGAGAAACTTTTTCTGTAATGAACTGTGCACCAAAGCGCGACGCCTGCTCGCGGCAGCGGCTCATTAACTCCGGACCCATAATGCCCTCAGGGAAACCAGGAAAGTTTTCAACTTCAGTGGTCAACATCAATTGTCCGCCCGGCTGATCACTTGTAGAACTTGGCTCACCTTCAATCACCAATGGCAATAATCCAGCACGAGCCGTGTAAATAGCCGCGGTGAGACCCGCTGGGCCAGAACCAATGATGAGAACTTTGTGATGACTTGCCATGTTGTAACCCGCGCCTTTGAATTCGTGAGAGGTCACAGAAACTTAGTCGCGCGGGTGACGTTTACGCATGCCAATGGCCCCAAGCACAAGGAAAAATGCGCCGAGCACAAAATATGCAACCCACACCGCGGTGTCGTGTTGCAACCACAGGTCACCAAGCGAAATAAGTGCTCGCATTGTGCCAATGAGCAACAAGACCACACAAAACAGCACGCCAACAATGGCCATGGTTCCGAAAACAAGACCACGAATGATGGCAATCAGTGGGCGGGTGGTGTGGTCACGCACAAAGCCCAGCCAGCGATCAATGAAATCAACCACCGCAGTTGACCAGTTTGGATCCGAAAATGGGTTACTGACCATTGTCTTCAGGCTAACCCTCGGTGAAGGCGACTCCAGCGAGAATGCCTTGATACGGGTTTGAGGCACTGCATTGTTGGCTCTTACCAACCTCACGAATCTTGATCAAAAGAAACTGGGCGGGAGTGGAGATGGTAAATCCAGCTCGCTCACGTTTGGTGTTGTATCCCGCCGCCACTCGCTCGCCCCACATGTCGATATCAGTTGGAGCAGCATCTACCGCAGTAAATACATCAATGGCCCATGGTGCGTTTTGCATACCAACACGGAGGGTTCCGGTTGCAGGTCGATTTAACTGAACAACAAGCCCGACAAATTCTTTTGATCCAAAATATTGATTGTCGTAACACGTAGTCGACCACATGGTGTCCGCTTTGCCGTCCAGCAAATTCGGCAGCAATTCGTCATTTTCAACACCGTCATCGCCGAGTGGATCAAATGTTGATATCCCCGAAATTGTGACAGGTTCAAGTACTGGAGTTGGTTCTGGGGCAGCAACAGTTTCTGTTGTCGTTCCGCTTGATACTCGCCACAAGGAAACGCCAGCTATCAAACTCAACGCAATAAGACCAACAAACATTCTTCGTAATGCAAAAGGAGGGGAAGGGTTGGTTGTGCGGTA
>JALQWV010000151.1 GCA_023263465.1 Ilumatobacteraceae bacterium | reverse complement strand
ATGAGGTCAGAAATCTCGATGATCACCAGTACTGCAAGCAGCGGAGTCGCATATCGTTTTCCGTTCACACGTGTGATGAGTTTCTGCCCATCTAGTTCGTCAGTTGTGCGTACGAACTTGTGAAACAACTTCATCGTCTTGGTCTCTGAAGGATTGGTGTCCTCGTCACCATGGCGCAGCACGCCATATCCCGTATAGATGAGAAAAGCCCCAAAACCGATCAAGATGTAGTTAAACCGCTCGATGACAGCGATGCCCAAGAAAATGAACATCAAGCGCATGACTAGAGCACCAAAGATTCCCCAAAACAGCACGCGATGTTGGTATTGGCGCGGAACCTGAAAATGAGTGAAGATCATGGCCCAGACAAACACATTGTCGATACTCAGGCTCTTCTCAATGAGATAGCCACTGATGTACTCAATGCCAGCCTTGTGTCCGTCGGCTTGCCCTCTAAACATCCACCACACGACAAACATGAACGCAACACCAAGGCTGATCCAGACAATGGACTCAATCACAGCTTCCTTCAGCTTGATGACATGCGCTCGGCGGTGAACTATCAAGATATCTACAAGCAGCAACGTGGAGATGATGCCGAGGAGTGCAGGCCAACCCCAACTAGGGACACTGATGTTGGCAAAATCAAATGCATCACTTCGTGCGGCAACCAAATTCATCACCTGAGTCCCATTCATCATGCTCATCGCTGTAACGCCACGAGCGCATGAGTTCCGCTCAAAGAAGTGATCACACCTTGACGTCCTTCGAACTCGACTTCTCGGCCAACTTCTGCACCTTCGCCCACTTGTATATATCGCAATTGTCGCGGTGCGATTGACCCACGCGAATCCATTCGTTCCACCAATTCTTGCCCTGGATAACAACCTTTTGTGAAGTTCACCGCAATATCGATGATCCCAGTCTCAGCAGGAATTGATGCAGCAGTAACATCAACGTTCATTTTCGGCCAAGCAGCAATGATTCGCGCCTGCTCATAATCTTCCAGCGATCCTTGCTTATAGTCAGCAATTGCACGTTCACGACGCAGATCAACTGCCGAACCATCACTTCGCCATGCTGGAATGGAGCCAGGTATCGGAGTCGTCACATTGCGAACCGCGACCCAGTTTTCACGACCGAGCGACAAGTCAACCTTGACGCGAATTTTGAATCGATTCAAGCGAGCAAGGACAGCGTCACCACATCCCTCGTCTACGTCCAACACAAAAGTCTCTCCATCAATGCATGTGATTCGAATAATGCCATCCAACTTTCCCGATGGCTGTAGCACGAGTGATTGGCGTGTCTCGCCAACTCGCATTCCCGAAACGTCCTGACTGAGTTGCGAATGCAGGTAGGCACGTGCATCTGCACCGGAAGCAGTTACCACATCGCGGGCCAGCGGCACCCAAAATGTTTCGGTGGTCATGTGATTACTGCTGAACTCTGCGTTGCGCACTCATACGGCGTGCTGCTGGTACCGCTGCGAACAATGCTGCAGCCTTGTTAAAGCACTCCAAGTCCTCTTCTTCGGGAATACTGTCGGCAACGATCCCGGCACCGGCCTGCAACGATGCGCCATGTGCGCCAATAAACATGGTGCGAATCGCAATTGCCGTGTCGAGGTTGCCACTGAAGTCCACATAGCCAACAACGCCCGCATACGGACCTCGCTTAACGGGCTCAAGTTCGTCGATGATTTCCATGGCTCGCACCTTCGGAGCTCCGCTGACCGTTCCCGCTGGAAGCGTTGCCCGCAATACGTCAATTGGACCCAGCCCATCGCGGATCTCGCCCGAAACTTGTGAAGTCATGTGCATGACGTGGCTGTAACGCTCAAGGGTCATCAACTCATCCACATTCACGGAACCAAACTTGGCCACTCGGCCCACGTCATTACGAGCCAGGTCAACCAGCATCACATGCTCTGCAATTTCTTTAGGATTTTCGCGCAGTTCAGCAGCAAGTTTGCGATCGTGTTCATCAGATTTTCCTCGCTTGCGCGTTCCCGCTATCGGTCGGCTAATGACTCGACCACCTTGTAACTGCACCATTGGTTCCGGTGAACTGCCCACAATGGTTACGTCGTTGTGCTTCACGTAATACATGTACGGGCTTGGGTTCACTTGCCGTAGCACGCGATACATGTCAAACGATTCGGCGTCAAGTGCAATATCAAATCTCTGCGACAACACCACTTGGAAGATGTCTCCCGCTCGAATGTATTCCTTTGCTGAATCCACCGAACGCTGATAGTCGGACCCATTCACGGGTGCAACAAACTGCTGCTTCTTGTCATCTTCGGTAGGAGGCTCAACTGGCAAATACGAAAGCGGTTTGGTCAAGTCAGCCACTGCACGATGAATTCGCGCAATAGCTTCGTCGTAAGCAGAATCAATTTGCGCTGTAGTCAATTCATAAACAGGAACACTTTCCACTAAATACACACGCTGCTTCCAGTGGTCAAACGCAGCAAGCGATCCAATCATGCACATCACGGCATCGGGAAGATTGCGATCATCACGTGGAACATTTGGCAGTTGCTCAACTTCACGCACAACGTCGTAACCCAAGAATCCCATGAGCCCGCCCTGCAAAGGTGGAAGCTCAGGGAACAGCGGTGACTTGTATACGGCAAGCAACGATTCCAGTGCTGCCAACATTCCATCAGCAGTGTTGACACTGCGAGGAAGATTGCCATCAATGGTGATCGACCCATTGCGAAGCGTCAGCGTTGCAAGAGGTTCGCGTCCAACAAAGGAATAGCGACTCCAGCGCTCACCGTGATCAACCGACTCAAGCAAGAACCCCGGCTTATCGCCCACCAGTTTCATGTATGCAGCAACCGGAGTCTCGACATCTGCCAACATTTCGGTCCACACCGGGATCACAGTGTTGACCGCTGCAAGTTTTTGGAACTCTTCACGACTGGGATATATGTGCATTACAAGCGTCCCTGTTTTGCCGCACGCTGCACCAAGCGGATGGAACTATTTAACCCGCGTTCTGCTTCGTAAATTGCAGTGAGCAGATCGTCTCCCGAGTCGGCGTTATCGGGGTCGCGAACTGCCATTGCTCGGGATTCTGCGAGCGCCGAAATGCGATCCCTGCATTGTTCAAGCGTGCTTGCCAGCGCTGCAAGTTCTGCACGAGTGCTTGCAGTGTTGGTCGAAATATCACGAGGCACCGAGAAATCCTAGACGGCACACTCTCGGAACCGATCGGAGATATGACAAGGGCCCCCGAAGGGGCCCGTATCACGCGACTTCAGGCGGCGGACCCGAAATCGCCTTCGCTCTAAACCTACGTCTAGGCGGAGAGAATAAATTAGCGAATGTGAATATTTAGTGCAAAATTTTGAGCGCTACTTCTTGCTACGTGATCCCGCAGATTTAGCCATTTGCGCCCGCGGCAATTCAGACGATGGACAGATGTCGCTGAATTCACACGAATGACACGCTGGTTTTTTGGCATCGCACACTCGGCGTCCATGAAGAATAAGTCTGAGGCTAAAGCCACCCCATTCCTGCGGTGGAAACAGCGCATTCAATTCGTACTCAACCTTCACCGGATCTTCCTCAATCGTGAGCCCTAGACGACGCGAGAGTCGTCCAACGTGCGTGTCGACGGCCAATCCAGGCAAATCAAACACCACGCTTCGCAGCACGTTTGCCGTCTTACGACCTACCCCAGGAAGCGTGATCAAGTCTTCAACTTCTCGTGGCACTTCTCCACCAAAACGCGTCATCACTGCAGAGGCCATACCGATGAGATTTTTTGCTTTCGTCTGATAGAAACCAGTAGAGCGAACAAGTTCCTCAACGCGCTGAACGTTTGCCTGAGACATTTTCTCTGCAGTTGGAAACTCCGCGAATAATGCAGGAGTCACCATGTTGACACGGGCATCCGTGCACTGTGCAGACAAAATAGTGGCAGCGAGCAATTGGAATGCGTTTTCGTGAGTGAGTTCACAAATTGCAACAGGGTAGATCACCTTGAGTCGCTTCAAGATTTCAGCAGATCGATTCACAATCTTCTGTGGTGCTTTTTTGGCGGGCTTCTGTACAACCTTTTTCGCAGTTGCTTTTTTTGCGGCCATGGTTCCGAACACTAGCGAGTCACACCGATAGCCTGAGCGTTATGGCCCATCTGGACATCAAGCGTCGTCTGCCATCCGATGATTTGTCCGAGGTCAATGAATTGTTGCTCGCCGTTGAACGTGCCGATGGACAACGACCACTCTCTGATCATTTGTGGATCGATCTTCGTCAAGGCGGTCGGCCCGGGTATGTAGGACTTCTGGGATGGCAGCCGGGACATGATCACCTCATTGCTTATTGCCAAGTATCGCGCGGTAACGATTCGTGGGCGCTCGACCTCGTCGTGCATCCCCATCACCGCTACGAAATGGCATCAATCGGACCACAGCTGTTGTCGGAGGCGGTCAACGTGATTCGTGAGGCAGGTGGTGGCCATGTGCACTGGTGGGTTTTTGAGCCGAATGAAATTCACACGACGCTTGCCGAATCAATCGGACTCCGCGAGGGTCGCACAACCCTACAAATGCGAGTGGCACTGCCACTGCACGAGACAACCGACATCGCGACCACACCATTTCGAAGTGGCGCAGATGACGAACGCTGGCTCGCCGTAAACAATGCTGCTTTTGCGGATCACTTGGAACAAGGCGGTTGGACACAGTCCACACTTGATTCGCGCAAACAAGAACCGTGGTTTAACCCGAATGGATTTTTGCTCCTCAATCAAGGCGACGAACTTGCAGGCTTTTGCTGGACCAAGGTGCACCTTGATACCTCCCCCGTACTTGGCGAGATTTATGTGATTGCTGTCCATCCACGATTCAGTGGCAGAGGACTTGGACGCGCCCTCACCATCGCCGGCCTCACCCACCTACAGCGATCGGGAATTTCGACGGGAATGCTGCATGTTGATGCCGACAATCAGCGTGCGGTCAATCTGTACCGATCGCTTGGCTTCACGATTACCAGTCAACAACGTGCGTTTGTAGGAGATGTGAACTAGTTTTTCGGCATGCCATTTACTGCTGAAAATGAAACTCCACTTCCCCGCTGGTCGGTTGCTGACGTTCATGAATCCTTTAGTGCACGCTCCTTCACAGACGCGATGGAACGTGCTGGTTCCAATGTGGCTCGCCTTGAGGCATTGTTTGAAACTCACAACATTCGTTCCATAGAACCACGTGAACCACATGCGCAAGACGGCGTTGCAGCCGATGTCGTGATACAAGCGTTCAACAAAACAGTCGACGAACAAGACATCCTTATTTCGTACATCTATGCAACTGTCAGTACCGATTCGCGCCACGAGCAAGCGCAAGGTCTGCTCAGCGAAATGGAAGATCTCGACGCGCGTATTTCACCTCTGCTCGCACGCCTTGCTGACTGGGTGGCAAGCCTTGATGCCAATGCGCTGAAGCAAGTCAGCAATGAGGCTCGTGAGCACCTCGGACCACTACTGCGTTTACAAGACCGTGCGATACACCAGATGAGCGAAGCCGAAGAAGGTTTGTATGCAGAACTTGGCACAACCGGATCGTCGGCATGGGGACGATTACAAAGTGATCTCACTTCGCAGTTGTCAGTAGATGTGCACTTGCCAACAGGAACCAAATCAATGCCTATGGCAGCCGTTCGTGGACTTGCTACAGACAACGACCTAGAAGTTCGCAAGGCCGCATACGAAGCAGAGATGCGAGCATGGCCGACAGTTGCAGTTGCTTGCGCCGCAGCGATGAACAGCATCAAGGGTGAAGCAAACACCGTGAATAAGCGTCGACAGTGGAAATCGCCAATCGATGCCTCGTTGTACTCAAACTCGGTGAGTAACGCAACGTTCACAGCCATGCAGTCAGCGATTACAGCATCACTTCCCGACTTCCGTCGCTGGATGCGAGTGAAAGCACAACTCCATGGCGACACCAATGGGTTGTCGTGGTGGAACCTGTTTGCACCATTGCATATTTCTCCTGGCGCAATTTCTTGGGATGAAGGCATCAGCCTCGTGAAAGATGCATTTTCGAGCTACAGCGAGCGACTCGCACAACTTGTTGATCGATCTATTCACGAGCAATGGCTCGACGCCGAACCACGCGAAGGAAAAACTGGCGGAGCATTCTGCATGTCTTTCGTAGATGACCGTTCGCTGGTGTTGTTGAACTGGAGTGGCAGCGTGGACTCGGCGCAGACCACTGCGCACGAGCTTGGTCACGCGTACCACAACACCCAACTTGCCCACCGCACGCCACTACAAAAGCGCCTGCCTATGGCACTTGCCGAGACCGCCAGCATTTTCTGCGAGACACTCGTCGTAGAGGATGGACTTTCACGCATGCAAGGCGACGAGCGACTCGCACTGCTTGATGTAAACCTCATTGGCGCATCGCAAGTAGTAGTTGACATTCATAGTCGTTTCTTGTTTGAAACCGAAGTGTTTGCTCGGCGACAGCGCCGCACGCTGGGAGTGAGCGAATTCAACGAAATCATGTTGCAAGCACAATCCGACGCTTACGGCGACGGGCTTGACCAGAGCACGCGTCACCCACATATGTGGGTACTCAAGCCTCACTACTACGGAAGCCACTTCTACAACTGGCCATATACCTATGGATTGCTATTCGGCTTGGGTTTGTATGCGAAGTATCAATCAAACCCTGAACATTTCCGTGAGAACTACGACACGGTTTTGTCGCGTGCAGGAATGGATACGGCAGAAGAACTTGGCCAAGCCTTCGGCATTGATGTCACCGACGTTGCGTTCTGGACCTCCAGTCTCGATGTGCTTCGTGCTCGCATGCTTGATTACGAGAAGTTGGCGCAAAAGCACCTCTAAACTGATCGCATGACCAGTCTTTACGATGCAACACGTGAAGACATCGCAGGGCTCCTCAATGGTCAGCCAGCATTCCGTTTGAAGCAAGTTTGGGAAGGCCTGTACACGCAATTTGCCGAACCGTCGCAAATTCTTACTTTGCCAGGCGCGGTTCGCGAAGAGTTAACTCATGGTTTCCCGAATGCGTTACACCTCACCACCGCAAGCGTGAGCGACAAGGGCGACACCATTAAGTTTCTGTGGTCGCTCGCAGACGGTGGTCACCCGATTGAAACCGTGCTCATGCACTACAAAGAGCGAGCAACGGTGTGTGTCAGCACGCAAGCAGGGTGTGCAATGGCATGTGGCTTTTGCGCAACTGGACAGGCGGGTTTCACTCGACATCTCACTGTTGGCGAAATTGTTGAACAAGTGATCTACGCAGCACGCGAAAGCGCAAAGCGCAAGCAGCGATTAGCCAACGTGGTATTCATGGGCATGGGCGAACCACTCGCCAACGAAGAAGCGGTGTGGGGTGCAGTAGAGCGCATTCACGGTGACATTGGGCTGTCAGCTCGTCACCTCACCATCTCCACCGTTGGCATCGTTCCCGGCATTCGCAAACTTGCCACTCGACCTTTACCTGTCAACCTTGCCGTGTCTCTGCACGCCGCTCGTGATGTGTTACGTGACGAACTTGTTCCCATTAACAAGCGCTACCCCATCAATGTGCTCATGCAGGCATGCCGCGACTATCTCGACAACAAGAATCGTCGTATCAGTTTTGAGTGGGCCATGATTGATGGCATCAACGACCAGCCGCGCGACGCTCGCGAATTATCCCAATTGTGCAACCAGCTCACGCCGTCTGCGCATGTCAACTTGATTCCGCTCAATCCAACGCCGGGTTGGCCGACGAAGGGCACGAGTGCCGCAGGCGTCAGAGCCTTTGCCCAGCAACTAGAGGACTTGGGAGTCAACGTGACCGTGCGTCGCAACCGTGGCACGGACATTGATGCAGCCTGTGGTCAATTGGCTGCCGGTCAACCAGTGAAATTGACTAACCGGCGAGGAATTGTTTGAGCTTGACTTTGCCACTCACAATCTGATCAGCCAGCACTCGCTCAACGATTCCACCGTCAAATAACGACCCTCCGTAGTGGAGATGCACATCCAATGTAGAAGTGCCGTTTGCTTCAGTAACCACCGATCGAAGCACCCAAGGTGCGTGTTTTCTCCCATCACGCTCACGGCGCTCGAACACCACCTTGTTGGGACTTTCGTCGGTCGTGCGCACCATTCGCAAACGCTTAGACCGAGCAAACGGCCCAATTTTCGCCCGGAGCTCTACGTTCCACGATTGCAGACCATCAACGAGATCGGCACTTTGCGCTACGTGAACAATGTCGAGCCACTGTGGATACGTTCCAAGATCGCGGATCACTGCAAACAATCGCTCGGGTGAAACTTCGGCATCAAGCGATGCACGAACATTAATAGACATTACGGAATATCGTTTTCGTCAAACGGCTCGCGCTTGAGACCATCTGCATTTGTGTCGTCAAAATTGAATGCGCGACTCAGTAGACGACCCTTCGGGCGAAGCACACCACCTAAATCATCGGTGTGATCAAATTGTGGGCTCCACGGAATCGCTTTGGTCTCTTCCAACTCCACATCATCTTCAATGACAACCTCTGCAATTGGCGCAGCTATTTCCTCCGCCTTCTTCTCGTTCTTCACATCATCGAAAATGCTTGGGCGAGGCAATTTGGCACGATTCTTCTTCGGCTCCGTTTTCTTTGACGATGCACCTTTGACTTTTGGCTTCTCAGACGAAGCCGTGACGGGAAACAGCCGTGGAATATTTTCGCGCTTGTCTTCAATTCGCCAACCACGCGGCACAACCAACGCATCGGCATGCCGACGACACAGACCGTTCACTTGCATGCCGTCAATGGGCATGTAGTTTTCCAATGTCATCAGCAATTCTGCAGAGTCAAGGAAGTAAGCGGCGACTGCCGGCTCTTTACAACCAGGACGTTCACACTGCTTGGCCACGGCTAAAGACTAGTTCTCTGAAGTGCTAACTCGGAACAACACAAGCGATCCCCATCCCTTGACGATCACGAATTGGCTGCGTATCTATGGGACACGTCATGTCGAACCCAACCAACGCTTTCACCACTCCGGTGTGCTCTTCGGTGCATTGCACTTCTACTGCAAGCTGATTCGCATTCACCACTACACATGATCCCGCCTGCAATAGCCCATCTGGACCGAGTGGAACAGCGGGTTCTGATAGGGCATGCAGCACCAGCACAAGAGCGATTAATCCCCCCGCGGTAAAACCAATCATGCGCCACGGAAACGACGCTCTTTCAATCGGACTAGTGACAAATTCCCTAGTGTGCTCCGCAATAGGTTGCGTGTACCCGCTACTGCGTTCTGCGTCGTACGCCCTGCGAAGGGCTGCATCCGAAAGCACGCGCCACGCTTCTGCAATTTGAGCCATTTGCGCTGAAGTGTCGCTTCGTTTACCAGCGACAGTATCGGGGTGAACCTCTCGTACACGCACTCGGTACGCCACACGAATTTCATCCTGGGTCGCCGACGGCAACACTCCCAGAACTTCATAATGAGACCGCGACATTATTTGCGTTGCAACAGCTTGAACTTCCTAGCAGCTACCTGACCTTCGGCCGACTTGCGCATTCCCGCAATCGTTCCTGTCATCAATATGGCAACGCTGAGGAACAGAATGATTGAAGCGAGCACATTGATCTGTGGCGGAATGCGCACACGAGATGCACCATAAATCTGAAGCGGAAATGTCTGGACCGGGCCAGAGTTGAAGAACGTGATGATGAAGTCGTCAATGGACAGCGCAAAAGCCAATAGACCTGCCGCCAGAATTCCCGGCAAGATCAGGGGGAACGTGACCTTCATAAAGGTGCGCAATGGCGAGGCTCCCAAGTCTTGCGCGGCTTGTTCGAGTGTCCAGTCGAAGCCACGAATTCGTGCGCGCACCGTGAGCGCCACAAAACTCACTTGAAACATGACGTGAGCAATGATGATGGTTGTCATTCCAAAGTCAATAAAGTTTTGGCCAAGGAACAACGTTGCAAGCGACGAACCCAGCACTATTTCTGGCGTTGTCAACGGAAGTACCAAAAATAAGTTGATGCCTCCACTGCCCTTAAATGTGTATCGAGACAGCGCGACAGCAATAAGCGAACCCAAAATGGTGGAGATCAGCGTAGAGACCGCTGCAATCTCCATGCTTTTCCACAAAGCACGCGTGAGCGATTCCTCGGCGAATGGATGAAGCCAATTATCAAATGTGAATGACTGCCACGCAATATTGAAATTTCCATTTGGCTTATTGAAGCTAAATGCAACAATGAAAAAAATTGGTGCAAATAAATAGACCAGACCAAGACCGGCAAACACATTCAAGGCATTACGCCCGAATTTGGTTCGTTTGCGCATCATGCCAAATCCTCAGTTCCAAAGATGCGCGTGTATAACAACACCAGAGTTGCAATACTGACCATCAGCACTGCGGCCATGGCAGATGCAACTGGATAATTATTCTGCTTTAGGAATTGATCCTGAATGGAGTTGCCAATCATGGTGGTGTTCGGATTACCCAAAAACTGTGCGTTAACAAAGTCGCCGGCTGCAGGAATGAACGTCAATAACGTTCCTGCAAATACTCCTGGTATGGAGAGCGGAAACACCACTTTCCGAAAAGCTCGCGTGGCACTGGAATACAAGTCTCCTGCAGCATTCACCAAGTTGACATCGATCTTTTCAAGACTCACATAGATGGGAAGCAACATAAACGGCAGGAAGTTATAGGTCAGTCCTCCAATAACTGCAGCAGGAGTATTCAGCAATTTGCCGTTATCCATAATGTTCAACCATTCGAATACATCTGCCAACCCGACAGCGTTCATCGCGCGAACCACGAAGCCTCTGTCGGCCAATATGGTCGACCATGCAATGGTGCGAATGAGGTAACTCGTGAAAAATGGAATGACCACAAGTCCGAGCAGAATGTTTTTGTACTTACCGCCACGAAACGCAATCACGTAAGCCAGTGGATAACCAATCAGAATGGTCAGCACGGTGGCAATTGCGGCATACACAAATGCATGTTCGAACTGCTTTCCAAAGTCCTGGAATGCGGTGGCGTAATTCTGAAACGCCCAATTGAAGTCGTACTTAACCGAAAAACGACTCTCTTTTGTTGAAAGTGAAATTCGCAGCAACGACCACACTGGCGCAAGGAAGAACAGCGCCAACCACAGCATTCCTGGCTTCAGCAGACCGTACGGCGCAAGCAATCGACGTGCCTCTGGACCTCCTGTGAAGGCAAGGCCCAATACACCGCCTAGGACGAGCAGTAAGATAAGGACAACTACTGCTACCAATGGCCCACTCACCCAGCGAGAGCCGAGTGCAACGAGACATATGGAGGCAATGATCATCGCGGCCATCCCAACTCGATCGGCATTACGCACGATTCGATTTCGGCGGACGACCGTTTCGGTCATGAGATATTCAGCGTTTCGAACGGAGCTTACGCACCGGTAATTGCCGAGAATTCCTCGTCAAATTTGGCTTCAACATCTTCTGACAATGTTGCGAATGCGCGAAGTCGAGCATTTGCAGCATCATCTGGGAACAACAATGGGTTCTCCGCTAGCTCGGGATCGAGCTTGGCAAGTTCGTCGCGAACACCTTTCACCGGCGACAAGTACTGCACATACTGAGTAATCTGCGCCGCTTCCACTGGGTCGTAACAGAAGTTCATCCACTTCGCAGCCGCCGATCCATTCTTCATTCCCTTTGGCAAGATCATGGTGTCGCACCAACGAGTTCCGCCTTCTTCTGGAATAACGAAACGTACATTTGGGCTGTCCTTGCCGAGTTGCAGCACGTCACCCGACCAACCGACACATGCAGCAAAGTTTCCACTTACCAAGTCGTCGGTGTAGTCGTTACCGGTGAATGCACGAATCTGTCCATCTGCCTTCGCTTGCGCAAGCTTTTCAAAAGCCGGGGCGGCATCGTCGAATGACGTAATCGTCGAAATATCAATTCCAAGACTCATACAGATAAGCCCAATGGTGTCGCGCATTTCGGTGAGCATTCCGATCTTGCCCTTGAACGCGGGGTCAAACAGATCAGCAACACTCTTAATCTCGCGACCAGTTACGTCAATGTTGTACGCAATACCTGCGGTTCCCGCCTGCCATGGCATTGAATACTCGCCTGTTGGGTCCCATGGTGGGTTCACAAATCCATCTTCAAGATTGGCGAAGTTCGGAATTTGATCTTTTGGTAATTTCTCTGCCCAGCCGAGATTGATGAGGCGACCCGCCATCCAAAATGTTGGT
>JALQWV010000012.1 GCA_023263465.1 Ilumatobacteraceae bacterium | reverse complement strand
CTGCTCGATGTGCAATGGCTCACCCCACACCTCGAGTCGCTTGGAGCGGTGGAAATTCCTCGCTCCGAGTACCTCCATCGTCTATCGGTGGCCCTCAACCCGTAACCTTTGTTTATGGCCAATCGCCGCGACGAACCCTGGTTGATGCGCACCTATTCCGGTCACTCCACCGCTGCAGCATCTAACGAGTTATACCGAATGAATTTGGCAAAGGGCCAGACGGGTCTATCGATTGCTTTTGACCTCCCGACCCAAACGGGTTACGACCCCGACCACATTTTGGCCCGAGGTGAGGTTGGCAAAGTTGGCGTGCCTGTTGCGCACCTCGGACACATGCGCACATTGCTCAATGGAATACAGCCTGCCGACATGAACACATCAATGACAATCAATGCGCCAGCCGCTTGGTTGCTTGCTTTGTACGTCGCAAATGCGCAGGAGCAAGGTGCGGTCACTTCACAACTTCGCGGAACTACTCAGAATGACATTTTAAAGGAATACCTTTCACGGGGAACCTTCATTTTTCCACCGGCTGCATCACGCAGAATCATCGTTGACATGATCGTGTGGTGCTCAAAAAATGCGCCGAAGTGGAACCCAATGAATGTTTGCTCGTACCACTTACAAGAGGTTGGCGCTACGCCTGTGCAAGAAATTGCCTTTTCATTGGCAAACGCCATTGACATACTTGATGCCGTTCGCGCAAGTGGACAAGTAAGTGACGAACAGTTTCCACAAGTTTTTGCTTCGATTTCCTTTTTCGTCAATGCCGGCATCCGCTTTATTGAAGAAGTGTGCAAGATGCGTGCGTTTACCGAATTATGGGACCGCATTGGTGCAGAACGCTATGGCATTACGGATGAACGCGCTCGTCGTTTTCGCTTCGGCGTACAAGTGAATTCACTTGGCCTCACCGAAGCACAGCCAGAAAACAATGTCCAGCGCATCGTGTTAGAAATGTTGGCAGTAACACTTTCAAAATCTGCGCGCGCTCGAAGCGTGCAGTTGCCTGCGTGGAACGAAGCACTTGGCCTTCCTCGCCCATGGGATCAACAGTGGTCATTGCGCATGCAACAAGTGCTTGCGTTTGAAACTGATTTGCTTGAATATGAAGACATCTTTAGCGGCTCGCATGTCATTGAGGCTCGCACTGCAGAACTGTGTGACGCTGCATGGAAAGAAATGAATGAAATTGTCGACATGGGCGGCGCATTCGATGCAGTGGATTCGCTGAAGGGTCGCTTGGTGTCGTCGATGGCTGAACGAACACGCCGCATTGAAACTGGCGAACAAACCGTTGTTGGAGTAAATCGATTTACTGAATCAACCGACTCGCCACTCAGCGGTGCCGACAATATTTTGAAAGTTGATCACCGCGTAGAGCAACAAATGATTGATGATGTCATTGCATGGCGCTCAGCCCGTAACCAAGAGGCCGTGGATACCGCACTTGCTGCACTCCGCACCGCGGCCGAAACCGGCACCAACATCATGGATGCATCCGTTGAGTTGGCAAAAGCAGGTGGAACCACAGGCGAATGGGGCGACGTACTTCGTCAAGTTTTTGGAGAGTACCGCGCCCCCACTGGGGTTGGCGCTGCTGCAGGCCGACGCACCACTGAACTTGCTGACGTTGCCGAATTTGTGCGCTCTATTCCTGGTGGACCACCGAAGTTCTTGGTCGCCAAGCCAGGACTAGACGGACATTCCAGTGGCGCAGAGCAAATTGCGGTCGCGGCGCGTGATTCTGGAATGGAAGTGGTGTACTCCGGCATTCGCTTGACACCTGCTCAAATTGCAGCATCGGCTCGCGACGAAGATCCAGATGTCGTTGGACTCTCCATCTTGTCTGGTTCACATTTGCAACTCGTTCCCGATGTCATTGCCGAACTTGTTGCAGTGGGAGTAACTGCACCAGTAGTGCTTGGTGGAATCATTCCAGAATCTGATCGTGACGATTTACTCGCAAATGGCGTAACGGCAATTTATACGCCAAAAGATTTTGACATTGCACGCATCATGCGAGATATCGCACAAATTGCTGCAACCTATCGCAAGTCGCAATAATCATTACGGCAACATTGTTGTCGAGCCGGCAACAGCAACGAACCCTGTTGCCGCAGGCAACTTCAGCACTTGACCCGCATCAACTCGATCGGGGTCAGTAATGCCATTGATGTTCATCAGCTCAGCCATATTGAGACCAAACCGTTCGGCAATTCCGAAAAGCGAATCACCCGGCTCAACGGTGTACAACACTGGTTCCTGATACACCGTTGTTGTCGTTTGAGGAATAGTTGATTCCACAGTGGTAACTACTGGAATCGAATCTCCGCTGTCTTGACGCGACAACATAACAGCAATGATGCCACTCACTACAGAAATAACGAGCAGAGACCATTGGAGTCTTCCTCGTAAATACATCATTGGTCATGTTAGGTCGCACAACCTAACCTATGAGGCATGCGTGTACTTGCAGCAGTCGATAAATTTCGAGGAACCGCAACTGCCGCACAAGTCGCCGCTTCCATAGGTCACGCTTGTTGGGAAAATGGACATGAATGCATTGAGCTGCCAATCGCTGATGGCGGTGAGGGAACGCTTGAGGTCCTTGGTGGACCAAACCGTACGAATCGCGTCACCAATCCACTTGGCCAACCCGTAGATGCTCAGTGGCGCCTCTCACGAGAACTTGCTGTGATTGAAATGGCACGCGCCTCTGGTCTCAGTTTGGTTGGTGGAAAGCAACACAATGATGTCGTCGCGGCATCAACCATCGGCACTGGCGAGTTAATCGACACTGCCTTAAATGACGGCGCAAAACGGATCATCGTGTGTGTAGGTGGCTCTGCAACTGTTGATGGAGGTCTTGGAGCAATCCGCGCCATTAAATCTGCAGCCCGCTTGCGTGGTGTGGAGTTTCTTGTTGCGTGCGATGTGCGCGCAAAGTTCACCGATGCAGCAAAGCTTTTCGGAGCTCAAAAAGGTGCGACGCCAGCACAAATTGAATTTCTCACCTCCCGACTGCATGCCCTTGTGCAAACGTACAAGGACGAGTTTGGTGTGGACGTTTCAGAGATTGAAGGTGCGGGTGCTGCTGGGGGTCTTGCTGGTGGGCTTGCAGCACTTGGGGCGAAGCTTGTTCCAGGGTTTGACATCGTTGCCGACGAAGTAGGACTGCACGAATACATTTACAATTGCGATTTTGTGATTACGGGCGAAGGTTTCCTTGACGAAGAAAGCTTCAACGGCAAAGTTGTTGGTGAAGTTCAGCACCTTGCCTTGAAGGCCAATAAACCCGTGGCTGTCATTTGTGGAGATGCACAACCTGAACAACGATCACGCATTGAAGCGATCAGTTTGGTGGAATCATTCGGACAGGAAGCAGCCATGGAGCAAACACTGACCTGTATTGAAAAGGCAGCTCGCGAGTTACTCGCGATGCATTAATCAGCCAGCAGGAAGCGGTTTGCCTGCAAGGTCTGTTCCTAACAAGATCAAAACGCTTGCTTCGCCAATATTTCCCGTTTCCGTTGGAATGGGAGTTGGCATCGGAGCCGTTGCTACACCACCAAGTGTTGTTGCAACAAGCGCTGCTGCGCCTTCGCTACCTGGGTTGTAATACACAACCGTTGCGGTCTGTTTTTGCGTTGCAGCATCGGTGTTAATTGCTGGTTGAACAATAAACCCACGACCTTGAAGTTGTGTGGTGAGGTCTCCAGCACTACCCGAAACCTTTGAAGCATTTGCGACCTGCACTTTAAACCCGGTGAGCGGCAAGGTCGTTTCCACAGCAGCCGGATCAACAAGTGTTGTCTCGGTAACGATTGTTTCGCTCGTATTTTGATCAACAGGAACATCAGTGGTCGATGAATCGCTTCCACCGATATCTCGCAAAATGAGGAAACCAAGCAAGACAGCAACTGCTGCGACAACAATTGACATGGTGGAGTTCAGACTTGAACCGTTGGAACTTGGTCCACGGCGGGGGCGACGTGCGTTTTGACTCATACATTTACCGTACCCGTCTTGGGCGTACCGATTGAGTCATGGTCGGTCTTTCAGAGCCGGGTGTGGGAATTGAACCCACGACCTACCGCTTACAAGGCGGTTGCTCTGCCCCTGAGCTAACCCGGCGTAT
>JALQWV010000008.1 GCA_023263465.1 Ilumatobacteraceae bacterium | reverse complement strand
TCCATGATGTCGGCATCGCTGTAACTGCCACCCGCTTGGTCTTTGAAGTCCATTTCAGTTTTCACCCAACCTGGACACACTGCATTCACCCGAACGCCCTGTGCCCCCCATTCAACTGCAAGCGTGCGCGTGAGACCGATGAGCCCGTGCTTGCTTGCGTTATACGCAGAGCGGTCGGCAACTCCCTGAAGTCCCGCAACGGAAGCGACATTAACGACAGAACCACAACCGCTATCAAGCATCAGTCGACCAAATGCCTTAGCCAAGAGAAACGGCGCAACCAAATTCACGTCAATAACCTTGCGATACAACTCTGCAGAGGTATCCAGGGCAGAACTGATGCACGAAATGCCAGCATTGTTGACCAACGCGTCAACTTTTCCAAACCTCTCAATGCATTGTTTAGCGGCTGATTCAACAAACTGCTCGTCTGCGATGTCTCCAGTCAGCGCCAGTGCCGATGAGTATTCAGTTGTATCCACATCTTGAAGGTCGAGCAATAACAAACTCCAGCCGCTCTCGTTCAGAACTTGTGCCGTTCGACGACCAATTCCTTGAGCCGCACCCGTGATTACCGCAACATTTGCCATGTACGTCGTTATCCCTTCAACTTTTTCACCATCAGACTGACCATTTTCCCTGGTCGCGTTTCCAATTCTTCCATCTGGACAAACCCCTCACGCGCATGAAAGCGCAACGATCCCTCATTGCGAGGTTTGGTATTCACCTCAAGTGCAAACCACGTTGCTTCACTGAGTTTTTCCACCTCGCGATACAGCGCAGCCCCAACACCTTTACCTTGCCATTTTGCGGTTACAGCGACTCGATCCAAATAGATGAAATCGTCAAGACGATCGCAGAAGTATGTGTAGTTAGGGCTCCCGTAATCGGCATTTGGCAACAGCACCATACAAAATCCGGCGATTTTTCCTGATACCTCTGCCACTAGAGCAATTGCGCACTCTTCGAACAGCTTGGCAAGATCCTCCAGCGACTCTTCACCAACTGCAGGAACATTTTCTTGATTGATTGCCCACACTTCTTCAAGATCAGATGTGTTCATTGCGCGAATGGTGAAGTCATTCATCATGTTTCACCATAATCACAGCGTATAAACTGAGAGCATTAGTACCTCGAAAATCCTTCTCTATTACAAATTCACACCGTTGGGCGACCCTGATGCCATTCGATTGTGGCAACGCTCGCTATGCGAAGGTCTTGGGCTTCACGGTCGAATCCTCATTTCTCGGCATGGGATCAATGGAACTGTTGGCGGCCCTATTGACAAAGTAAAGAAGTACGTACGAGTTACGCGCAGCTACCCCGCCTTCAAGTCAATGGAATTCAAATGGTCCGATGGAGGCAAGGACGACTTCCCCGATCTGCAGATAAAGGTCCGGGACGAAATTGTTACCTTCGGGGTTCCGGACGAGATCGTTGTCGATGAAAATGGTGTTGTTGGTGGCGGCATTCACCTGAAGCCAGAAGAGGTGAACGAACTTGTTGCCAAACGTGACGATGTGGTGTTCTTTGACGGACGAAATGCTTTTGAGGCGAAAATTGGCAAGTTCAGAGACGCAATTGTCCCGCAAACAGAAACCACTCGTGACTTCATTGCCGAACTGGAAAGTGGCAAGTACGACGACATAAAGGACAAGCCAATCATCACCTATTGCACTGGAGGAATTCGATGTGAGGTCCTTTCAGTGATTATGAAGAATCGCGGTTTCAAGGAGGTTTACCAAATTGAAGGCGGAATTGTTCGCTACGGAGAAACGTTTCGAGACAGAGGCTTGTGGGAGGGCTCGCTTTATGTTTTTGACGCACGGCTCAATTTGGAATTCAGTCCTTCTGCTTCGGTGATCGGCGAATGCGACTACTGCCAGTCACCAACAAACCAATTCCACAACTGCGAACTCAGTGATTGTCGTAAACGAATTTTGTTGTGCACACCGTGTTTTGAGCAACATCCGACACCACGATGTAGCCACCACAACAATTCACTAGTCTGATGCAATGGCAACAGTAAGCACATATATCAATACACAAGGTCGGACCGAAGAAGCGTTTAACTATTACGCCAACGTATTTGGAACCGAAATCACATCAATTCAACGGTTCAAAGACATGCCGCAACTTGCGTCTCAACTACCCGATCACGAACAAAATGGAGTACTGCACATCGTGCTACCGATTCTCGGTGGCCACCTGTTGATGGGCACTGACATGCTTGAATCGGCAGGTCATCAGTTGCACGTTGGCAATAACTTTTCGATTAATTTGCAGCCCGACTCCAAAGCAGACGCAGATCGCTTCTACAACCTGTTGTCCGTCGGATCAACCGAAAACTCCGGCGGAATGAATGACATGCCTTGGGGTGCATATTGGGGATCGTGCCTCGATCAATTCGGCATTCGCTGGATGATTAATTTCGTTTCACATGGAGCCGCATAAACGACTGCGAACTACCCCAAGGCGTGACATGTTTGTATTCGGTGTGAGACACCACAGTGCAAAAGTCTGCGAAGAGTGCCGACAACTGTTGTGCTGACCAGCGTTGAACTGGCAAGCCAGAACACGCTTCGGGGCCATTTGGAGAGAATGTAGCAATAACGATGTGGCTGCCAGACTTCGTAGCTTCACGAACTTGATCAACGTATTTGCGTTGATCAATCGGGTCGATCAGAAAATGAAAAACGGCACGATCATTCCAATAGTCAAATTTGGTGAGCGGTTTCCATGCAAGCACGTCCTCAACAATCCAAGAGACTCTCGTCCCCATTGAACCAGTACGGCGTTGCGCTTCGTTTATAGCCGTGCGAGAAATATCGAGCACAAAGACATGTTCAAATCCATCACTCAGCAGCGAGTCCACAAACGTAGATGAGCCACCGCCAATGTCAATGATCGTATCCTGCTTGGATATCTCAGAAGCGATCAATTCAGATAAGGAATCTGAGATTCCGCTCTCACTCCATGATCGCTCATGAACTGCTTTAGATGAATATGTGTTTTCCCAATGAGATGAATTCATCATGCTTGAAAGGCAGACCATGCCGAATATCCGCCAATGAGATCGCTGACATCTGTAAAGCCATGTGACTTCAGCAAACTCGCCGCTATTGATGAGCGATACCCTCCAGCACAAAACACCACGACAGGATCTGACTTTTCTATTTCATCCAAGCGCTTGAGCAGCGAGGGCAGGCTGATATGTCGCGCCCCGGTAATGCTTCCCTGCTCCACTTCACCTGCGTTACGAACGTCAATCAGCGTGAGGTTGTTCAACATGTGAATACGCTGATTGAACGCTTCAACCGATAACCGCGACATCCGTTGAACATGTTGAGGATTATCGATGAAGGCTTTCACTGGATCGACCAGCGATCCAACCACATTGTCGAAACCAATCCGCGCAAGCCTCATTTTTGCTTCCGCATCAGTACCCGGGTCGCCAACGAGAACGATTGCTGTACCTGGTTCCATCACTTCGCCCACGTATTCTGCGAAGCGACCAGAGAGCCCAACATTGATTGATCCCGCTAAGTGACCTGCGGCGAAGGACATGTCA
>JALQWV010000149.1 GCA_023263465.1 Ilumatobacteraceae bacterium | reverse complement strand
AGACATTTGTGGTGATGGGTCTCAGCGGTTCGGGTAAATCCACGCTCATTCGCTGCCTATCACGACTCATCGAACCGACGGCGGGCGAAGTATTGCTCAACGGTGAAGACCTACTTGCCATGGACGACGAACAGCTGCGCGAAGTTCGTCGTGGAAAAATCAGCATGGTATTTCAGCACTTCGGTCTGTTCCCGCACCGCAAGGTAATTGACAACATTGCCTACGGTTTAGAAGTTCAAAAAGTTGACAAGGTTTCTCGTCATGCGCGAGCGACCGAAGTGCTCAACATCGTTGGGCTCGACGGATGGGCTGACCGCTACCCTCAGCAACTCTCGGGTGGAATGCAACAACGAGTAGGTCTGGCGCGCGCACTTGCTGTTGACCCGGAAATCCTGTTGTTCGATGAGCCATTTTCCGCGCTCGACCCACTCATTCGCAAAGAAATGCAGGATGAGCTCATCCGTTTACAAAAGACGATGCAACGCACCATCATCTTCATTACTCACGATTTTGCAGAAGCTCTTCGACTAGGTGATCGCATCGCGATCATGAAAGATGGATCTTTCGATCAAGTGGGAACTCCAGAAGAAATCGTGTCCAATCCCGCAACTCCATACGTACGTGAGTTTGTTAATGATGTTCCACGTGCCAAGGTACTCAGTGTTGGCTCGGTAACGGTCTCTGGAGCAGCTCCCGAAGGCGCACGAACTGTGAGTGCGTCATCAAGAATTGAAACGATCATCCCTATGCTGCTCGATAGCGACGAAGCAATTCGTGTCGTTAATGACAATGGCACGACAATCGGTGTTGTCAATCGCCATAACGTTGCAAGCATGTTGCACGCCGAACAGAAATGATGAGACGGTATCGATCCCTCGCGGTTTCTGTGATTGTCATTCTTATTGCCTTACAAATTCTTGGTAGCGGTGGATTTCCAAAGTCGTGGAACATCGGTCTCTCGGAGCCAATTAACACGTGGCAATCATGGATCCGTTCAAACAGAGATGAACATTGGTTATTTACATTCATCCTCAATCCCATTACCTGGATAGTTGAACTCGGACTAAACATCACAGAGTCGTTCATTGCCTGGCTCCCCTGGTTCATTCCGCCAGTGGTGGTGTTTGCCATTATCGCTAGGCGAAAAAAGTTGGTTATGGCCAGCTTTGCTGCGTTTGCCGTGGTGTATCCGGGGCTTGTTGGCGTGTGGCAGGAAAGCATCGAGACCATTTCACTCATGGCAGTCTCTGTTGGAATCTGCATTCTGTTTGGCGTCCCTATCGGCGTGTGGACTGCATTAAACAAACGCTCCGAATCGATCTTGCGCCCCGTTCTTGACGCCATGCAAACCGTTCCCGCAACGGTATACCTCATCCCTATTGTGTTGTTGTTTGGAATTGGCAAAGTTCCTGCCGCAATTGCGACTGTGGTGTACGCACTTCCACCAATGATCCGACTCACCGCACTTGGTGTGCAACAAGTACCACGCTCAGCAATTGAAGCTGGGCAAATGTTTGGGGCAACAAAGCGACAAATCCTTGCACGCATTCAATTGCCTCTTGCCATTCCATCAATCGTTGCTGGCATCAATCAAACCGTGATGATGGCTTTAGGCATCGTGGTCATTGCGACATTGGTTGGTGCAGGTGGTCTTGGTCAGGAAATCAATCAAACCGTTCGTCAACTTTCACCAGGTCGCGGGCTTGTAGTCAGCCTTGCTGTTGTCGCAGTTGCATTTGTTCTTGACCGCGTCAGCATGGCGCTCATTTCACAGCCTGGATCGAGCACGGTGAAGACCTCTCGAAAAGTAGTTATCGGATCTGTTGCCACTCTTGTTCTTGCAACACTTATCGGACGAATGATTGGTTGGCATCAATTCCCTATTTCCTTTGGAACATCATTTGCCGACCCAATTGACACTGGAGTGAATTGGTTCCGCGACACGTTTTCGTTTATTACACGACCATTCAATGACTTCATTGTGCGCGACGTGCTGCTTCGCGCTCAGAAATTACTCAACAACACACTGTCGTGGCAGATGATCATTTTTGCTGCCATGGCCATTTCGTACGTCATTGCAGGATGGAAGATGGCGGCCACCACTGCAGTCGGCGTCCTCACCATCGGACTTACTGGACGCTGGCTAGATGCGGTTGACACGCTTTCGCAAACTGTTGTTGCAGTAATTCTTTCGGTGCTCATTGCGCTTCCCATCGGAGTTTGGCTTGGTAGACGCCCTCGAGCAGAAGCCGCACTTTCGCCACTATTGGATTCGCTGCAAACCATTCCCCCGCTGATTTATGCCATTCCCTTTGTCATGATTTTCACGGTTGGTCCGGTGCCCGGTGTGGTCGCAGCGGTGGTCTATGCGATTCCACCAGGTATTCGACTTACGTCGCTCGGCATTCGCCAAGTGAATACCGAATCAATTGAGGCGGCAACTACATTTGGCGCAACTGACCGCCAGGTTTTGTGGGGAGTTCGCATTCCACTTGCGATGCCAAGCATCATTTTGGCGATTAACCAGATGGTAATGATGGTGCTCGCAATGGCGATCATTGCTGGAATGGTCGGCGGTGGTGGTCTGGGTTACCGCTCCATCGAGGCGTTGACAGGACCGAATAAAGGTCTTGGAGCGGAAGTTGGCGTTGCAATCGTGATTATGGCAACAATCCTGGATCGATTAACGCAAGCAATGGCTAAGCGCCTACAGGCGCCAGCAGCAATTTAGCAACGATTACTTTGTTGGAAACGCGCCGAGCATTTTTGCGGCGGACAGCGTGTTTTCAAGCAAGCATCCAATGGTCATAGGACCAGTTCCACCTGGCATTGGAGTAATAGCTCCCGCAACTGCCTGCACCGCATCAAAATCAACGTCACCAACGATCTTTGCCTCTTCACGCGAAACACCAACGTCAACAACCGTGGCACCGGGTTTCACATGGTCGGCGGTTATGAGCCGAGCAATACCTACGCATGAAACGATGATGTCCGCCTCACGACATACAGCCTTCAAGTCTTCCGACGATGTGTGTGAGTGCGTGCAGGTTGTTGTCGCATCTCC
>JALQWV010000123.1 GCA_023263465.1 Ilumatobacteraceae bacterium | reverse complement strand
GGCGTTGAGGTACGGGTTCTCGAGTCGTGCAGGTGGCTGGGCGAAGGTGCAGTAACCACACTTGTCGCGACACAACATGGTGAGCGGAATAAACACCTTTGGCGAATAAGTAACCCGACTGCCAAATTGTGCATCGCGAATGGCGCGTGCTTCAGCCAATAACTGATCGAGTGGGGTAGCAAGGACGCGCTGACGCTCAGACAACTAAACCCTCCGTGGGTGCTAGTGAAGTTGGATTGTCAGTGCTCGACCAAGTTTTCCCACAGTGTTAGAGAAGTGGGCGTTCTTGCGTATGCCGTGCGCTTGAAACCATAGCCAACGGGTTGCCCCACCGCAACTACGCCAAGGTATTAATTGAGCCCGAAAAGAGCTCGAATCGCATCGTCAATTGCCCATTGCTCGTGGACCTCAATGGTTCCAATATGGTCCTGCAGTCGATCGATAGAAACAGCTCGAACCTGGTCCAGAACTACACGAGTTACGTCGCCGCCAATTTCAATTTGTGGCCGAAGAACAATGGGCCGTGCGCTTTGCGATGTGGGCGCAATGATGACTACTGAGCGCGGAAGGAATGCATCCGATTGCAGAATGACGGCAAAACGCTTTCCTGAAATTTCGTGACCAGCATTTTGAGGGAGAATTACTGAGTAGACGTCACCACGGTTCACAGATTGAATCCATGAAGTTGTGAAGCGCCTTCATTTCTGCACGATCGTCCGGGTCTGCGTCGAGTGCATCTAATTGGGCCTTTAGTCGAGCTGCATCAAACAGATTTCTTGCAGTATCCAAGATTGCCTGCTGGATGTTTTGCTCATCGGTAAGTCCGGTTGACCGAAGGTGCGTCAATGCACGGCGCAGATTGTCGTCGAGTTGTACCGAAATCTCGTCGTTCACAGACGTAAGTGTATTACTCATAAGGGATCCTTTCTTGGGGTTTCGAGCTAGTGGGGCATGCAGTGGACACATGGTCATCGGGGTATGTAACGGTGAGTACGCGGTTAGGCATGGACAGCTTCAGCCTCCAGTTTCCTTCATGCACATTGCGGTGGTGGTGTGTGCACAGCGGCACGAGGTTGTTCATGTCGGTGGGGCCGTCATCGCGCCAGTACGCGATGTGGTGCGGCTGACACTGGGCAATGGGTACCTTGCATTCGGGAATTGCGCAGTGCGAATACATGGCTTCAATTGCTTTGCGCTGGTAGCGCGTTGCCAACCGTGACGCCCGACCGATGTCGATAACCACACCATGTGAATTGAGTACCACCGGAATGATTTCGGCTTCACATGCCATGCGCCGGATGGTTTCAAGTGGCAACTCGGTGTCGTGGCCAGTGCGGACGATGGACTGCTCGTGCAACCCAGAGCGCAACGTATGCAAGTCGATGACAACCGAAACTTCTGCTCGCGCATGCGGCGATGAGATCATTGCGCCAGCCGTAAGGGGAGCACCAAGCGATGCTGCATCGATGAGTTCCAAAAATGCGAGCGCATTGAGATGACCGTGCTTACGATCATCGGTTGGGCACGTGTCGGGAAGTGCTGCGTGAAACAAACGTTCAACAGTGTTGTCGAGCTTGCCAATAACGCGAAGACCGTTCTCGGGGTCGAGCCTGCCAGCGATGTGGAACATCCCCGATTCTCGATCGATCCAGTGCCGAAGGCTGGCATCGCGGCGCTGACGCTCAAGCCGTGTAACACCGCCATCGGCATGAATGCGAGCAACTTCGCTCTTTACCGCGCGCGCAAAATTGTCGGGCGTTGCGTGTGTTGCAACATTGTTCAGCCAGTCGCTGCGTGAGGCGAGTTTGGCTTTCTCGTCTTCGGTGAGTTGGTGCGTGGCCCGAGCAACGGCGTCAATGTGAGCGCTGCCAATGCGGCCTTGTTCAAATGCTTGTTCGAGTTGTGGGAAAGCGCCAAGAGTTTTGGCTCGCGAAACTTCGCGGAAGGCATCGATGCGCGAAATGTTGGCTGCACTGGCCAGCACTTGCTGTGGCTGAATACGTGGGGTTGTCGCGGCAAGAATTTGAAGTTTGCGGGTGAGGGCAACCTTGCAGTTGTCGATCCATTGCTGAATGTGGCCAACGTCGTTGAGCGCTGAACGGATGAGCGCTTCATCATTGGCCTCGCATACCAACTGGGCAAGGTGCGAAAGCCTGTCCGAAATTTCGGCGGTATCGATGGCTAGAGAAAAACCCACGTGTTCCTGCTTATGTGATTCGTTTTCAACGAAATGGCAAATGCTGTGGGAGAAGCACCGCCAACAATAAATGCGGGGTGTT
>JALQWV010000121.1 GCA_023263465.1 Ilumatobacteraceae bacterium | reverse complement strand
GTTTGCAATAAAGGTCAATGGGAAAAGCACCATAAACGAAGCATTATTCACCACTTCTGGTGTGCGCACCGCAAGTCCAATACATGCCATCACCCAAGAAAACGCATAGGAAAAAAACAGCAACAGGGCATAGCCAATGATTGCATCGGCAACCGAACTGCGAATACGCCAACCAACTGCCAAACCTGCAATGGACATCATGGCCATGGACAGCACGTTGTAGATGACATCGCTAGCAGTGCGACCTGCAACAACCGCAAAGGGTGACATTGGTAGCGATCGGAAACGATTAATCAAACCTTTCTGCAAGTCTTCTGCAAGTCCTGATCCTGTAAATGTTGCTCCGAAGACAACGGTTTGCGTGAAGATTCCTGCCATCAAAAACTCGCGGTAACTGCTGCCTGGAATGTCAATTGACCCTCCAAAAACATACGCGAAGAGAACTACGAACATCAATGGTTGGATGAGAACGAAAACCATGACATCGGGAACTCGCCGAATACGAATGGTGTTGCGACGGGCAATGACTAAAGAGTCGCGAAGGATGTTCATGCGTTGCTCGATTCTTCTGCAGCGTGTCCTGTTAACTCAACAAAAACATCGTCCAGTGTTGGCCGACGTAATCCAATGTCAGTAATGGCAACATGCTTTGCCTCAAGTTCACGAAGCACTTGACTCAAAGCGTGAACGCCATTTTTTACCGGTGCAGAAAATGCGCCATCGCCGCTGTGGGCACGAAGTGGACCTGAGGCAACACCTTTAAGAATGGTTTCTGTGATCTCAAATTGGTCTTGACGTTCAATATGCACATCAAGGTGCTCCCCACCGATTCGTCGTTTCAGTTCATCTGCTGTTCCTTCGGCAATTGAACGACCATGGTCAATCACCACAATTTGGTTCGCAAGTTGATCGGCTTCTTCTAGATACTGAGTGGTGAGCAAAACTGTGGTTCCTTGAGCGACGCGATCACGGATGACATCCCACAGTTCTCCGCGACTCACAGGGTCGAGTCCTGTGGTTGGTTCATCTAGAAAAAGCACTGGCGGGTCGGCGATGAGTGCTCCAGCAAGATCAATTCGTCGTCGCATGCCACCTGAGAAAGTTTTTAAGGGACGATCGGCAGCTTCGGTAAGTCGAAAACGTTCGATCAGTTCTTGCGCCCGAGATTTAGCTCCGCGCTTGTTCATTCCATAGAGGCGACCGATCATTTCAAGATTTTCAGTAGCGGTGAGGTGTTCATCAACTGCCGCATATTGACCGGAGAGTCCAATCCGTTTGCGGACTTCGTGTGGATTGGCCAGCACATCAATGCCCGCAACGGTGGCTGATCCTGAGGTGGGCTTTACAAGTGTGGTGAGAATTGAGACGGCAGTGGTTTTTCCGGCACCATTTGGGCCGAGAAGTCCAAGAACCGTTCCTGCACGAACTTCCAGGTTTAGTCCGTCTAGTGCAGTAACTGAGCCGTATTTCTTTACAAGATTGTGCGCAATGATGCTTGAATCGCGACCAGCAGATGACATTGCAATAACGGTAGCACCGCATCGATAACAGTTTGTGAAGAAGTACTAGTTTCAGATGCGTGAGCAAGCGCGTGTTAGTGACAGGTGCAACATCTGGAATCGGTGAAGCCTTTGTTCATTGGTATGTAGAAAGCGCAAGTGAAATTGTGCTGGTGGGACGCAACAAATCTGAATTAGATCGTGTTGCACATGCTGTGCGTTCGCGAGGAGTACATGCTGAAGTGATTGTTGCCGATCTTTCTCATAAAGATGGAGTGGAAAGTGTGGGCGCACAGTGTGGAGCAGTTGATGTTCTGGTGATGAATGCTGGCGTTACTCATGCAGCGAAAATTGGCACATCGGACCGAGATCAATTGGACGAACTTGCGTATCTCATGTCTGCAGGAATTGTCCGGCTGAGTGAGATTGTGGTTCCACACATGGTGGAGCGTGGCGGTGGCGACGTGGTGATTGTGTCAAGCATTGCCACATTCACGCCAATGCGAAAAGCGGGGCCCTATGCAGCCGCAAAGACATACGCAACTTCTTATGCACGCAGCCTTGCGCTCGAGGTGAATAGTCGTGGTGTGCGAGTTGTTGCGGTGTGCCCTGGGTATGTCCGAACCGACCTACACCGCCGAGCAGGGCTTGATCACCTATCGCAGAGCGTTCCCAGTTGGCTGTGGTTGACACCCGACGATGTCGTTCGTGCAACGATGAGAGCACTTGAACGGGGGAAAACTGTGGTGGTTCCTGGCTTGGTGTATCGAATCGCTCTGCCATTTCTGGCTTCCTCAACGGCGCAACGACTGTGGCGACGAGTAACCCGTCGTTCGTCAAGCAGGTCTTCACAAGCGTGACACAATAAAGAGATGACGACACCAGTTTCAGTATCTGTAGAAATCAAAGCACCTATAGAAAAGGTGTGGGCAATGATTACCGATTTGCCGCGAATGGGTGAGTGGTCGCCTGAAAACGAGGGCGGAGAGTGGATGAACGGTGCGACGACTGCTGCAGTTGGTGCTTCGTTTAAGGGAAATAACAGCAATGGAAAAAAGAATTGGTCAACTTCGGTGAAAGTAAATGCACTCGAAGCCCAACGTAAGTTTTCTTTTGGACTAATGGTGTTTGGCAAAAACTGGTGCGATTGGGTGTATGAATTAGAGCCAACTGCTGAAGGTTGTCGTGTAACCCACAGTTGGATTGATCATCGCGGCAAGATTTCCGCGAAGTTAGGCAAAGCGGTGAGTGGCGTTGCTGATCGCGCAACGCACAACCGGAAGAACATGGAAGTGACGTTGCAAAACTTGGCGAAGGCTTGCGCCTAACAAAACGCGACTAGTTGTTGCCGAGTTCGCGCGCGGTAACAAACGCTGCCACACACGTATCGATATCTGCCTTTGTGTGTGTTGCGCACACTTGTACGCGAATGCGAGCCTTGCCCATAGGCACTACTGG
>JALQWV010000087.1 GCA_023263465.1 Ilumatobacteraceae bacterium | reverse complement strand
CACCGTGGAGTCGTTTGGCAGATATTTGCTACACGACCCCATTCATCATTTATGGGATGTATCGCGCACTTATTAACAACATGTGCACACATCAGGTTCATGACAACACAAACATCACATTCCACGGTTAAAGGTGACGATGGCAACAAGCGTTGTGCATGGTGCGCAGGCGACCCCCAATACATGCAATATCACGACATCGAATGGGGTAAACCCGTTACCGATGATCAGAAGTTGTACGAAAAGCTCTGCCTCGAAGGTTTTCAGGCTGGGCTCTCGTGGCTCACTATTTTGCGCAAGCGCGAAAACTTTCGCGAGGCGTTTGCCAACTTTGACCCAGAGAAAGTCGCATTGTTCAAGGCTCGCGACATTACGCGGCTCATGAAGAACGAAGGAATTGTGCGTAACCGTATGAAGATTGAAGCAACAATTGCGAACGCTAAGGCGACTTTGAAGGTGCAAGACGAACTAGGAACATTGTCTTCACTCATTTGGTCGTTTGCTCCAGCAAGACCCAAGAAGGCACCGCGCACGCTTTCCGATATTCCAGCAACATCTCCGGAGTCGGTAGCACTTTCGAAAGAACTACTGAAGCGCGGATTCAAGTTTGTTGGGCCAACCACCATGTATGCAGCAATGCAGTCGCTGGGCTTAGTGAATGATCACTTGGCGACGTGCTTTGCCCGCGACACCACCAAATAGTTAAACGTCGTAGCGGTACACGTTGGTTTCGCGAGCCTTAAAACCAAGCCGCTGATACAAACGGTTTGCTGCTTCACGCGAGGGACGCGACGTTAAATCAACCGTTGTCGCACCTTGGCGTTTTGCTTCAGCTAGCGCGAACTTGTTTAATGCTTCACCAACACCTTTGCCACGTGCATCGGCATCAACCACCACATCTTCAATCCATGCGCGAATACCCGTAGGAATGTGGAAAATTACCAGCGTCAGTGAGCCCACAATTACGTCATCAACTTTTGCCAACAAAATGTGAGAAGAGTCTGAAGCGACAATGGATTCCAATTGCTCTTTTGACGGTGCAGGGTTTGACTTCGATAACTGTGGAATCAGTCGCTGAAACGCTGCAACGAGGTCGTTGTCAACGCGGTTTGCGATCTCTACCTGCACAGTCATGTCTCTACCTTATTGCGTAAATGCCCGTAGAATTAGCGTGTGCTGATGTTCACCGCGAAGCGGCAAGTAGCAACCGTCGTCGGTAACTGCCTGCGCATGCTTCCTGGCTCACCAGTTGCTGGCCAACGCGTACTCATGTATCACGCTGTGGGTAACCGCGTAGATGGCGACGTCAACAACATTTACACCATGTCGCGCGCCGACTTTTTGCGTCATATTGAAACATTGCAAGCAGTTTCAGCGAAGTTCAGCATGCCGTTTGCCCCATTTCGCCAGTCGAATTACACCGAAATTGCTCTCACTTTTGACGATGGATACGCCGATGCACTGTCTACCATCGGGCCAGAACTCAGTAAGCGCGGTATTCCCTTTCATGTGTTTGTGACACCAGAAAAACTCACCTCTGGCGACCCGCGTTATTTATCAACTCCTGAACTGCGCGAGCTGGCCACTATTCCAGGGGCAACCATTGGTGCGCACGGTGCAACTCACCGTTCACTCACTTCGCTCAGCATCGCCGATGCAGAGGCGGACTTGCGCAGTAGCAAGCAACAACTCGAAGACATTTTGCAAATACCGATCACCACTATGTCGTACCCATATGGCCACGTGAATTCTGAAGTTCGCGCGGCAGCAGAGCGTGCTGGTTTTACCGCAGCGGCTTGCAGCAAGTGGGGCGTGAATAATGACCATAGCGATGCACTGTTGTTGAACCGACTTGACATGTGGGCAGGCGATCATTCGCGCACCATTGAGAACAAAGTGTTGGGTTACTGGAACTTCCTCGGTCGTCGCACGTGACCAACAACGCATCTGTCAGCGTGGTTATTCCGTGCTTCAATTCAGCAACAACTATTGAGCGCGCACTGCGCAGTGTTGAGCATCAAACCACCAAACCAAATGAGGTATTGGTGGTTGACGATGCAAGCAGCGACAACACCGTGTCAATTATTGAACAGTACACACACACTTCCTCGCTAAACATTCGCATAATCAATCAACGCGTAAACGGCGGGCCAAGTGTGGCTCGCAATGCTGCATGGAACGTTGCAACCAGTGAATTCATTGCGTTTTTGGATGCCGATGATCAATGGCACCCACAAAAACTTGAACTGCAACTGAATGCAATGCTGACTAACCCAGCATGTGTCATGAGTTTTCATGATCACGTGTTCGGATCATCTGAACAATTCGACTCATTGCCGTTTGCACCAATCACGTCGCAAGCAACTCTGCGAAGTTACCTACTTCGCAATCGCTCTGCCACGCCAACGGTCATGTTGCGGGCTTCAGTAACCGAGCGATTCTCCAACACCAAGCGTTATGCGGAGGATTACCTGCTCTGGATGACCATCATTGCCAGCCACGGAAACGCACTACACATTCATGCCACGCTTGCCCACTGCTCCAACCCCGGATATGGCGGCTCGGGGCAGAGTGGCAAGTTGTGGAACATGGAACGATCAGAACTGTCCGGATTCGCGTCTCTGTGGCGCACTGGCGTCCTCTCGCTGTCCACTGTGGCGGTGGTGTCAGTGTGGTCAATTACTAAGTATTTACTGCGTCTTTTTGACACTTTTCTCATTCCGATTCGGCGCAGACGCCTATAGCGTTCTGCCTAGATGTCGTCGCTCGATCATGTCCGCTGGTTGTCAAAACCGTCGCTCAAGCAACCCGTCATTGTCACCGCATTTACTGGTTGGAACGACGCGGCAGATGCAGCGTCAAATGCGGTTCGCAATTTGATTGAAGGTTGGCACGCACAACCGCTTGCCGAAATTGACCCAGAGGAATTCACCGACTTCGCCACTATTCGTCCCCATGTTCGACTAAAAGACGGTGGGGTTCGCAACATCGTGTGGCCAACCGTTGGGTTGTGGCATGTGTCTGGCGCTGGTGGCGACATTATTTTGGTGCTTGGTCCAGAACCAAGCTTGAAATGGCGCACGTTTTCGGAACAGTTGATGGGCGTAGCCGATCACTTCGGTGCATCCATGATGCTTACGCTTGGCGCATTACTTGCCGATGTACCGCACAGTAGGCCAGTGCAAATCATTGGCACTGCAACTGACGACGAACTGATTGATCGCTTTGAACTGCAGCGCTCGCGTTACGAAGGCCCAACCGGAATCGTTGGTGTGTTGCACGACAGTTGCTACACGGCGGCCATGCCGTCAGCTGCACTGTGGGCTGCAGTTCCCGCGTACGCATCACAGGTGCCATCACCAAAAGCATCGCTGTCACTTATGCGCCGCGCGTGCGAAATTATTGGTACCCCGGCACCAGTTGCATCGGTCATGAACCTCATTGAGCGTTACGAAGACCAAGTGAACTCGCTGGTGAGTGACGACGAAGACTTGGCTGCATACGTTGAGCGCTTGGAAACCATGTCCGACAACGGCATGAACCTGGACGACGAAGTTGATGACGGACAGTTGCAATTCGATTTCGCAACAGAATCTGATGATGATTCGGCAGGAGAACCCGACGCATCAACCTTGATGGACGAAGTTGAACAATTCCTTCGCGAACAAGGCGAAGGCAAGTAATTACAGCGTTGCGACCAGTTCTTCTACTGGTGTAACCATCCCTACGTAAAACGCACCGAATTCTGCGTATACAGCCGATGCTTCATCAAAGCGCATGGTGTACACGACATCTTTCAAGTCGTCTGGGTGCACGGCAAACAGCGTGACGCCCCACTCGAAATCATCAAAGCCTGCGCTTGCGGTTACCAACTGAATAACGCGGCCAGCAAAGGCGCGACCGCTCTTGCCGTGTTCGGCCATCAACTCGCTTCGCTTATCGAATGGCAAGGTGTACCAATTGTTTTCTGGGTCTCGACGCTTCGACATTGGATAGAAACACCACGCATTCTTACCGGCAGGAGGAAGTTGCGGATACAAGCGAGCATTCTTCATTTCTTCGGGAACGTTTGCTGCGTATTCGCTGACTTCAGTGATGGACACATAACTGTCGGTGATGAATACACCAGCGGTTTGCACTGCGGTTTGAAACGCGCGCAGTTCTCGCATGTCGGAAGCGACAGCCATAAAGGCAACATCGGCCTTGTGGCCCAGCATAGAAACGCTCACCACTTGAACACCGCGACCTTGCGCGGTTTTTACCGCCGTAATAACGGCTTGGCCGTCAAACTCTGCAGCCGGATGACCAAAGAGGTGCAAAACAGCCATTCCAATTGAGGGGGACATTGGTTCGCTCATATGGCAAGACTACCTTTCGTTTGTTGCGGCTGCGTTGGCGAAGGCCATCGCAGCACGTGCCGGTGCTTCATCGTCGAGATGTAAAAACAACGATGGTTCGGTGAGTTCAAGTTCCATCAGTTCAGGAACGCCGTCAGCGTTCACCACCATGTCCACGCGTGCATAGAGCGGAGCAGTATCAAACTTGTTTTTCACAAATGCAATGACCTTGTCGCCGAAGGCGCGCTCAGCATCACTTGGAATGCGCAAAGTAATTTCTTCAACGACATAGAGACCATTGTGGTTTTGGTCTTTATCAGCAAAAATTGGTGCTTTGCGGAATGCGTGACTGAACTGGCCGGCCAAATACACCAGGCCCGTTTCGCCGTATTCGTCGATTGCACTTTGATACGGCTGAGCAAGTACCGATATGCCGTTGCTCAGCAACTTGCGTGCGTGTTCAGTTGCCCCTGCAGCATCACTCTTGTATCGAGCGGTGTTGTTCGAGCCTGCGCTAATTGCTGGCTTCACAATCACGTCGCCCAAAAACACTTCGTGAGATAAATGGGTTTCAGTCTCAACGAACACTGTTTCCATCACGGCAATGTCGGCGCTCATTAATTCGCGCAAGTAGCGCTTATCTAAATTCCACTCAACGATGGGCAGTGTATTCAACAATCGCGTTTGCTTCGCCACAACCTTCAACCATGAGCTGAACTCTGCAATGCGTTCGTGATAGTCCCATGGGCTGCGTAACACCGCAATGGAATAATCGCTCCATTGCACCTCGGGGTCGTCCCAGTTCACAATGTTCCACTTCACCCCAGATGCGTCAAGGGCACGACTCAAGATCCCAAGATCGTTGTCGTGCCCTCGCGCTGATTCTGTGGTGACGAGCGCAATCATGTTCGGTGATGCGCTCGTGAAGGTCTACTTGGTTTAGTAGTCCTCCATGCCTCCGCCTGGCATTGCTGGCGCAGCATCGGCTGGCTTGTCTGCAATGACAGCTTCGGTGGTGAGGAACAACGCTGCAATTGAGCCTGCGTTCTGCAATGCAGAGCGGGTTACTTTCGCTGCGTCAATAACGCCCAGTTTCACGAGGTCTTCGTATTCGCCAGTTGCAGCATTGAGGCCTTCATTGCCCTTCATGTTGCGAACTTTTTCAACGACTACTCCGCCTTCAAGACCAGCGTTTTCAGCAA
>JALQWV010000046.1 GCA_023263465.1 Ilumatobacteraceae bacterium | reverse complement strand
ATATCGCGAATGGTCATGCCAATGTCGCGAGGTACTACTGATGCTGCGTCAAATGCACAGTCGGGACATTGGCGTTCAAGCACCCATGTCCAGTCTTTATTGTCGGGTTCTATTGCCACGCACCGACATTACGCCAGTACGTTAACGGCCATTGAGTTGCGCGAGTGCCAGTGCCTCACTGAGCGTGCTTGCAGGCTGAAGCGTGAGTCCTTTTTGCGAATAGTCACCGCTAGCAGGAACGATCGCGCGTGTGAAACCCAAGCGTGCAGCTTCGGTAAGCCTGCGAGACATGTGACCAACATGGCGAATTTCGCCACCAAGTCCAACTTCGCCACACACCACTACATCACCAGGTGCTGGAGTGTTTGTTGCTGCAGAAACGAGTGCCAAACATAAACCAAGATCGCTGCCAGGGTCATTGAGTTTCACGCCTCCAACAACCGATGCGTACACCTCGTGTTGCGACAGGCTGATGCGTGCGCGACGCTCGAGTACTGCAAGCAACATGGCTAAACGGCCCGGGTCAAGTCCTTGCGCGCTGCGACGTGCAGGTGCGTTACCTGATGTTGCATTGGTGAGCGCTTGCACTTCAACGAGCAATGGGCGTTGACCTTCAAGTGTTGGCACCACGACAGAACCAGGTGTACCTGGCCTGCGGTCGGCCAAAAACATTTTGCTGGCATCGGGAACACCAACCAAACCGAGTTCGGTCATTTCAAACAACCCCAATTCGCTGGTGGAACCAAAGCGGTGTTTCACTGCACGCATAATGCGTAATGCGTGATGACGCTCGCCTTCAAAAGACAACACGGTGTCAACAACATGTTCGAGTACGCGCGGACCAGCAAGGCCACCTTCTTTGGTAACGTGCCCAACCAAAATGGTGGGAATGTTGCGTCGCTTTGCTTCTTGCACTAATCGGTGAGCGCAACCACGCACTTGCACAACCGAACCTGGTGCAGAACCAAGTGCGGGGTCGGCAACGGCTTGAATACTGTCGATCACCATCAGTTCGGGCTTTACTTTGTCAATTGCAGAAACGATGTTGGTAATGGACGCTTCAGACAATAACCAGAGGTCGTCGCGCAACGCCTGCAAACGCTCGGCACGCATGCGCACTTGTTGTGCGCTTTCTTCAGCGGTGACATACAACGACTTCGTTGGCCACGATGACAACAACTGAAGCAGCAGCGTGGACTTGCCAATGCCTGGTTCACCACCAACGAGGGTGACCGAACCGGGAACGAGGCCACCATCGAGCACGCGGTCGAGTTCAGATATGCCAGTTGGCTTGGGCTTTGCAACAGCCGCATCGAGCTGATTAATGGGTTGTGCTTCGCCAGGTGGAACTAGTGCCATTCCTGCAGCAAGTGTGGTGACGTCGTTCGGGTCTTCTATGTCTTCAACAAGTGAGTTCCAGGCTCCACACGAATCGCATTTGCCGGCCCATTTGTGATGGCTTGCGCCACAATCTCCGCAGTTGTACACCGTGCGCATCTTTGCCATGCGCGAAACTTTAGGCGGTGGGTGTTCGCTTTGAACGGCGGAACCGGGTGAAGAACACGAATCCGCTAAATCCGGCCATGATGATGAGCCACGCGATGAGCAACCAAAACAGCACTGGTGAAAAAATTCGGGCAATTGTTGAAGCAACTGCGGTGTTTTCCGTAACTGCCGCCACGTTTTGTGAACTGCCATCAAATGCCACATTCCATGTGATGGCATCTATTCCATCGGGAGTGCCCGAGGTGGAGACGACTTTGCCCGGCATGCGTGCGAGAAAAGTAATACTCACGGCTTGCCCGATGTCTTGATTTGAATCAGCAAGTGCTTGTTTGTATGGGGCGCCACCAATGATTGACAGCAATTTGCCATCTGCAAATGCATTCATTCCACCATTTACCTCAAGGTTGCCTCCAAGGGTAAACGTGGAATCGGTGTCTTTGCCGTCTCGTGACAGAGACATGTCTTTGAAT
>JALQWV010000083.1 GCA_023263465.1 Ilumatobacteraceae bacterium | reverse complement strand
CGAAAATATCCCTCTTATTATGCCCTGTTTGTAGGGCAATTCTGTATGTAGCACTGGTGAGATACTTCATAGAACAGGAAACGCGTTCCCGTGGGGCTTTTACGCAGTCAATCACTGCCACCGCTGCTTCAGATGTTGATAGGGCAGGTGAATCAGGAAACAGACTTGCTATATGACCGTCATCGGCAACACCCAAAAGTGCAATGTCAGGGCTACCAATAACTTCCAACCGCGCAGATAATTTCTCCGCGCCGAGTTGAGGTCCAAGTTCTGCTGGAATGCCATGCACAACTGGGTGACGCTGAAGGGAAGCGGATTTGATTAGCGCTAGAAGTGCAGCATCGTTGCGGTCTGCGTGACCCACTGGCACGCAACGTTCATCGGCAAGCACAAGTTGTACATGTGACCAGTTGACATCGTCCTGCAGCGCAAAGCGCAATACTGAATTAACCGAATTCCCCCCCGCGAGAACAAGAATGCACGAACCCTTTGCAGCAATGATGGAATTGATTGCCTTCATAAGCCAAGCGCTTGCGGCTTGGAATGCTTTGATTTCATTTTCGAGAATCTCAGGATTGATGAGCGAATGTTCAAAATTTTCACTCATGGCAATAAGACTACTCAGCGTTGATTAAGCAAGAAGTTCTTTCCAACGAGGTGTCGCCGGGTCAATGATCAAGAACGGTTGGACATGATGAGGTCCTGCATGTGTGTCATTGAGTGCTGCATCAAGTTGCTCGCTCGATGTAACAAAAACAGCCCCTGAAACTCCACGTAATGGGCTCGAGTTCAAAGTTTCTGGGTCAACGTACGAAATAGTTTTTACACCAGAGAGGTAACACTCAAGTGCTGCAGTGCTTGAATTACTGCAAATTGCCGTATTGGTGCGAGGAAGTAATTCCCCTAAATCGGAAGTTGACACGTGAACATGCGGAAGACCCGAAAGGTCGGGCAATTCAACGTTCATTGGGTGTGGCTTAAAGATGATTTTCAAGGACGTCTGCTGAACGCCCTGCGCGTTTTGAATCAAGGAAATAAGCCGTTCATTGAGGCGTGGGAAGAAATCTCCGACAATGAGTAAAACGTCTTGCTGCTCTGTGTGCGATGAACTGCCAGAAGCAAGGTAATTGAACATCAATGATTCAACGTCAACAATGCGATGCGCTGGGGCCAGAGCCTCTTCCATGAATGAGCGCGAAATTGGACTATTAACAGCAACGAATGATGGAGTCGGTTTGCTCGTTGCGTTGCGTTGGTTTTCACGGAGCGCACGTGCGAGTGTGAAATATCGCAAATCCCAAAACCGGATTGGAGCATGAACAACGGCTGTCAATTTGCCGTGTCCGTGTTTATGCCATGCGTAGGTGAATGCTGCTTCCCATGGTTGGTTTTCGCACAAAAACAGGCCATTCCTTTGTTTTGGAAGCGATTTGAGCAGTATCTCTTGCTGGTGAAGAATGATTAAATGCCGCGCGGCAGTGCTTCCGAGTAGTGATTCGATCCATTGCTCCTCAAAAAAGGCAGTGAAATCAACTCCCGAGCGTTGATCAACAAACAACGAAGAACTATTTCGCGAGTGTCTGGCGAGTCTGCGCAGTTGTTTCAGTTCACGCAGTAGCGGCAATACGCATGTAGCCCTCAGCCGAGTCTCAAACTGTGCGTGCTGATCTGAAGATTTCGCATTAAGTTTGGCGAGTAGTTGCTCAGTTGCATTAATTGATCGAAATCCTGGAACAAAATGATGGGACCAGCGAATTCCATATTTGTCTGACGGCAAATCTCTGCCTAATGCATTCCAATATTGCGAGTCATATTGACCTTTGTCAATGGATGATTCATTGAAACGCACAAAGTGATCAACGATGATCGTGCTGGACTGACTCTTGCTGTCAAGTTCATTCACCTTGCGGTGGGTGAGTGCAAATTTTCCAATTGTGGCAAGTGCTCGAAATTGAAGTAAACGACGTTTCGGTTGTTTGTGCTGCTCGAGAGTCCCTGCAATTGCAATACCTTTTATCGTGCAGAATGCTTGGATAGCCCTAGCTATGCGTTCGTTAGGCAGCTGAACTGAAACGTGTGTAGCTGAAATCGCT
>JALQWV010000018.1 GCA_023263465.1 Ilumatobacteraceae bacterium | reverse complement strand
ATAAAGCGTGGAATTTCACCAGTTGCTGGTTCGGTCCAATGTGGAAGTTGCTCCGTCTCGTTACCACCAAATGAAAGCGCCGGACCACTGTCGTCATCGCTACCGAAACGCACTACCCCGAATTCGTCGCCAAAGTCGATCGTTGGATCGTTTGTGTTGTCGCTTCCGTACTTGTCATCAGACATCAGTGATCTCCTTACACTTCGAGTAGTTCTTGTTCCTTGCGCACAAATGCTTTTTCAATTTGGTCAACATGCTCTTGCGTGAGCTTGTCGAGTTCTTTTTCGGCGCGCTCTAATTCATCTTTTGATATGTCACCGTCTTTTTCTGCAGTCTCCAGAACCTTTCGAGCATCCCGACGAACGTTTCGCAACGCGATACGACCATCTTCGGCCATGTTCTTCACCACCTTGACGTATTCCTTGCGACGCTCTTCTGTCAACATCGGAAACGACAAACGTATGACCACACCATCGTTTCCTGGTGAGACCCCAAGATCGCTTGCTTGAATTCCTTTTTCAATTGCAGCAATTGAGCCACGATCGTGTGGCTTAATGATGAGCATTCTCGCTTCGGGCACCTGAAACGTTGCCAATTGCTGCAATGGAACGGTCGCTCCGTAGTACTCAACCGGAATGCGCTCGACAAGGGAGGCATTTGCTCGACCCGTTCGGACACCTAAAAACTGGGACTGGACGTGGTCACAGGCTCTTGCCATTTTGTCCATGGCGTCCAGCAGAGTCTCTTCAATCACTCGACCAGCGTACCTATTTCTTCACCCAGGAGTATGGACTTCACGTTTCCGCGCTGCAGCAGGTTGAATACCACGATTGGCAAGTTGTTATCACGGCAGAACGTAATTGCCGTGCTGTCCATGACTTTTAGGCCCTTGTTAATGACTTCGAGATACGAAATGTGTGAATACTTCGTGGCAGTCTTATCAATTTTTGGATCGGCTGTATACACACCATCCACACCGGAGTGTGTGCCCTTCAAAATCACTTGCGCCGAAATTTCTGCAGCACGCAATGCAGCAGCCGTGTCAGTTGTAAAGAATGGGTTGCCAGTCCCGCCGGCCAAAATGACGATGCGTCCCTTTTCCATGTGTCGCTCTGCACGGCGACGAATATATGGCTCGGCAACTTTTGGCATTTCGACTGCCGACATCACGCGCGACTGTTGGCCGACTCGTTCAAGAGCATCTTGAATTGCAAGGCCGTTCATCACTGTTGCCAACATTCCCATGTAGTCGGCTTGTGCCTGATCCATTCCTTGGCCAGCGCCTTTAAGACCCCGCCAAAAGTTTCCACCACCAACAACGACGGCAATATCAACGCCGAGTTCCTGTTTGGTTTCGTACAACTCGGTCGCGACTTGATGCAGCACATCAGTGTCGAGACCGAACCCCGATTTTTCAGCTAATGCCTCACCTGAAAGCTTAAGAACAATTCGATTCCAACGAGCCTTTGGGTGATCAGCCATGTACGAAATCTACAACTATCCGATCTCGACCTGCGAATAGCGCACGATGGTGGACTTGCCAATGACCTGAGCAACGGACTGCTTGTCATCCTTTGCGTAAGGCTGTTCGAGCAAACATATGTCCTTGAAGAAGCCCTGAACGCGTCCGTCCACAATTTTTCCAATTGCGGCTTCTGGCTTGCCCTCGTTGCGGGTAACCGTTTCCAGGGTCGCGCGCTCAGCGGCAATAACGTCCGTCGGAACATCGTCTTTCTTCAGGTACTTGGGACGGGCAAAAGCAATGTGCACTGCTATATCGTGCGCGAGTTCTTGCGTTGCGCCTGCCATTTCAACGATGACGCCGTTTACACCGCGACCACCTTGAATGTGTGAGTACATGTCGAGGACATTGCCCGATGCAGCTTCAAAACGAACGATGTCGCCAAGGTCAATTTTTTCCTTGAGCAATATTTTGAGGTCTTCAAGTTGCTGATTGCGCTCGCTCACTGCAGATTCACCCTTGGCAATCACCAAATCGGCCAATGCCTCGGCTTCTGCAATGAACTGTTCACTGCCAGCAACAAAATCGGTTTCGCACTTCAGTTTCACGATTGCTGCAACATTGCCGGTGATTTTTACA
>JALQWV010000204.1 GCA_023263465.1 Ilumatobacteraceae bacterium | reverse complement strand
CGACACTCAACACCGTTGATGGCGTATTCACTTTCACCACTGCGGAACAAAATACGACTGACGGTTACTTCGGTGAACTCAATGGGCAACAGGCCAGCCGAGTTGTCGATGGTGAGCATGACTTCTGCGCGGCCAAGTGCTGGGCGCTTTGCAGTACCCGCAAAAATAACGTCGTCCATTTTTTGCGAACGCACCGACGATGGTGCTTGTGCGCCAAGCACCCATGCAATGGCATCCACCACGTTGGATTTACCCGAACCGTTTGGCCCCACCACAACGGTGACACCTGGTTCGAGTTCCATCACCGTGGTATCTGCGAAGGACTTAAATCCTTTGAGGGTCAGCGATTTGAGGAACACGTCAGTCGCCGAGAATAGTTGAATCGACCCAATTCCAAAGATTCGCCAATTCCGACTTGGGGATTACTAGTGCTGGCAATAGGCGCAATAGCAGGTGGTTCTGCCCGCCACCACCGTGCGCGAAATACGGGCTTTGTTGCACGTAATGCATACTTCACCCGCCCGGCCATACACCCGGTGCTCGGTCTGGAACCAGCCCTGCTCGCCATCAACGTCTACATATTGCGTGTCGTCCAGCGTGCTGCCACCCGCCTCCACCGCTGTAGTGAGCACGTAAACAATGGCCTCGTGTAGCCGAACCAACGTGCGCATGGAAAGTGTTGATGGCACGCGGCTCCAACGCAATTTTGCGCGATGCATAATTTCGTCGGCATAAATGTTTCCAATGCCGGCAATCACGTGTTGATCAAGCAACGTTGCTTTCAAGTTGCCCCGCTTACGCGCAAAACGCTCGCGCAATATTTCGGGAGTGAATTCATCTACCAGCGGGTCAACACCAAGCTGTGCCAAGTCGGGCATATCAACATCTCGGCGCGCAGGGTCAAACACCACTACCTCGCCAAACGTACGCGGGTCAACAAACCACATTTCATTCGCAACTTCGCCATCACGCGGTTGCAAGTGCAACACCACATGGGTGTGCGGTGGTCGTTCACTTCCCGCAGGTGCAACGAGTACTCGCCCACTCATGCGCAGGTGAATCATCATCTCTTCACCGCTGTCGAGCGGACACAATAAATATTTTCCTCGTCGGTTCGCTGCAACCACAGTGGTTCCCGCCAAACCATCAATCAGCGCTTCGCGACTAGTTCGTCGCACGGTGCGTTCGCGACCAACTTCAACCCGAGTAATGCGTCTGCCAACTACATGACTTTCAATGCCACGACGAACGGTTTCCACTTCGGGAAGTTCAGGCATTGCTTAACCCGCAACTACGCAGAAAGTTCGCTGTTCAACACGTCGCACGCAATTTCTGCGGCAATCTGTTCGGCAGCTTTCTTCGACTTGCCTTCGCCGTAACCAAGTTCGCGGTCGCCAACAAACACAGTGGCAAAAAACATCTTGTCGTGATCGGGGCCCTCGTCTTCCACTTTGTAGTGAATGTGCTCTTCACGTTTCGAAGCCAGTTCTTGTAAACGCGTTTTGGCATCTAATCGGTCAAGCCCGCCAACGGCTTCAACAATGCGCGCGCCCATCAGCGCTTTCACCACATCGTGAGTTGCCTGCGGACCGGCATCCATATATACGGCGCCAATCACCGCTTCAAGCGCGTCGGAAAGAATGGATGTCTTCTCGCGTCCACCCGCGGTGTCTTCGCCTTTGCCCAACATCAAGTGATCGCCAATACCCAAATCAACTGCAACTTCGGCAAGTGCATTCGCGTTCACCACGCTCTTGCGCAGGTCCGTCAGTTTTCCTTCGGGCAAGTCGCTGTGTTGCGAGTACACAATGTCGGCAACTACCCAACCAAGCACAGCGTCGCCCAAAAACTCCAAACGTTCGTTGCTTTCGCCACCTGCGTTTTCTGCATTCCACGATCGGTGGTGCATTGCGGTTTCAAGCAATGAAATATCAGCAAAC
>JALQWV010000189.1 GCA_023263465.1 Ilumatobacteraceae bacterium | reverse complement strand
CAAGGTGGCGACCCAGACGGCAATGGCCGCGGTGGTCCGGGTTATCGATTCGTTGATGAGTTGCCAAAGCAAGGGAAGTATCAAATCGGTTCGCTTGCAATGGCAAATGCAGGACCAAACACCAATGGGTCACAGTTCTTCATCATCAGCGGACCAAGTGGTGTACAACTGCCACCTGCGTATTCGTTGTTTGGCCAGGTCGTAAAGGGCCTCGACATTGTGGACATGATGCAGAACGTGCCAACGGGTCCTGGCGATCGTCCGAAGGATGACGTAGTCATTCGTTCGGTCACTATTACCGTCGCTGACTAGTTCTTCATGGCCAAGCGATTCGACAGTCTGTCGATCGCTGATGCACGGCGCATGGCATTAGCTGCACAGGGTTTTGATACCGCACGTCCAAAAACGAAAGCAACTCAACGTCACGTTGACGCTCTCATTTCACGACTTGGCGTGATTCAAATTGACTCAGTGAATGTGTTGGTGCGCAGTCAAGAGCTTCCATTGTTTGCGCGGCTCGGCAATCACGATCGCAATGCAATTCCACGCGCAACACAGCAACAAAAGTTATTTGAATATTGGGGTCACGAAGCGGCGCACCTGCCAGTTGATGTGCACCCCTTGTTTCGCTGGAAGATGAATGCTGCGAGAACGGGCAAAATTGCACACTGGGGCCTCACCAGTTTTTATGAAGAGAACAAGGCCTTTGTAAGGCGCACACTGAAATATGTTGAGCAACATGGTCCGACTACTGCGCGCGAATTATCTACTCGCACAGAAAAAAAGGGCACATGGTGGGATTGGGATGAAGCAAAGGTTGCTCTCGAGTATTTGTTCTTGACGGGCGAGTTGATGTCGCGCGGTAGAGGCAGTGACTTCGCGCGAGTGTATGACCTACCCGAGCGCGTGTTGCCGCAGCGGATTATTGACGCACCCACACCAAGCGAGCACGAAGCACGCAAACAATTGCTAGTGCGTTCGGCCATTGCGCAAGGTGTGGCAACTGCAGGTGACTTGGCCGACTATTACCGACAAAAACTGGCAACAGTGAAGCCATTGATTGCTGATTTGGTAGAAGAAGGCGAGTTGCGGGTGGTTGCCGTGGACGGTTGGGCCGAGAAAGCATTTGTACATCGCGCCGCGAAGTTGCCTAAGCAATTGCATGCCACAGCGCTGCTCTCGCCGTTTGATTCGTTGGTGTGGTGCCGGCCCCGCAACGAACGGCTATTCAATTTTCATTACCGAATTGAGATTTATACACCAAAGGAAAAGCGAAAATTTGGCTATTACGTATTGCCGTTCATGATGAATGGTGAAATGGTGGGTCGAGTGGATATGAAAGCCGACAGATCTAGCGGAGTATTACGTGCTCAACGTGTGCACACCGAAAAAGGGGTAAAACGCTCGTCAATCAACGAGGCACTGACTGCCGAGCTCGCGGTAATGGCAACGTGGTTAGGACTTGACCGAGTGCAAATTGGTCATGGGTAGCCTGTAGCGCGTGAAACCAATCATCGCTATTGCCGGTCGTGTTGGCCCTGCCAGCCGAGTGTCGCGCAGCGCTGTTCATTTTGCAGGTGACGTATATACGAATGCCGTCTTGCGCGCTGGTGGTGAACCGGCTGTTGTGGTGCCACAAGAGTTGACTGATGAAGATGCCGATGAATTGATGTCGCGATTTGACGGCCTTGTGCTCATGGGTGGTGGCGACGTTGATCCGAAGTTGTATGGCCAAGAGCCAAGTGTGTACGTGTACGGCATTTTGACCGAACAGGACATCTTTGAATCCACCATGGTGAAGGCCGCTATTCGCATGGGCAAACCTGTGCTCGCAATTTGTCGAGGGTTACAGATCACCAATGTTGCACTAGGCGGAACGCTCGTGCAGGAAATTGCAACATTGCCAAACGCCGATTCACAGGTGTTGCACAAACCCGACAACTTTCCTGAAGGTGCACCATTCGCTGTTCACGAAGTACGAATCGCGGACGGCAGCAGGTTGGCAAAAGCGTTAGGCGCGACAACGCTGCGTGGCGCGTCGTTTCATCACCAAATTGTTGACAAGATTGCGCCAGGTTGTGTTGCCGTTGCGTGGGCCGAAGACGGTCTTCTTGAAGGAATTGAGCACACTGATCATTGGTTGGTTGGAGTGCAGTGGCATCCAGAGGACACTGCACAAACTGATTCAGTTCAACAGAACCTGTATAACGAGTTTGTTGCTCAGGCTAAATCTGTTGCGTCGTTGCGCTGATACGGCGAAGTTGGCGCTGTAATCCAGCGCAGTCCTCGGGTGAACAACCCGCCAAGTGGCCGTAAGGCGAAACGTTCGCTGACTGGCAAATAGGGAATGCGCAACATATCTCGCGACCAAACTGGCAGCGTTGAAACTGTTGAGGCAACGAGTGAGTAATACACAGCGCGCGCGGGGTACGGAAGCGGCGGGTTAAACATGAGGTACTTGATTGCGTCGCGACTTTCAGCAGTGCTCTTAAGTTCACTTTTAAATGACTTCATTTGATCGCGTAGCGCGCGTTCAGTTTTAGGCGGTGCAGTAACTCCTAGCTTTGCGGCGATGATTGACATATCTTCGACATAGCCATCACGTTGTTCCTGCGTGAGTTTTTGCTCGCCAAAATGAGTGTGTGCGGTAAGGAAACTATCTACTTCAACAACATGAACCCAGCGCAGAAGGTGCGGGTCGTTTGCCGAATATGGTCGACCGTCACGTGCAGTACCGACGACAAATTGGTGCACATGCAAAATGCGGTCAATGATTCTCTGTGCTTCATCGGACGGACCAAATGTGGTTGCCGCAAGAAAGTCGGCAGTGCGCTGCAAGCGTCCCCACGGGTCATTTTTATAATCGGAATGCTGCGCTACGCCCGCCATGGCGAGTGGATGAAGCGTTTGCAGCATGAGGGCACGTAGTCCACCAATGAACATCGATGCATCGGAATGCACGATGCGTATCGGTCGATCATCGGAGTACCAGCGCGGTCCACCTACTGCCATAATCTGCTGAACACGAGTGTCTGCGTCTGGCCCAACTACGCGACTACGCAAGGCTTCGCCCAATGAGTCGCGCAACTCATTGATGCGGGCCTCAATATTGAGCGATTTAGCAATGTCCACAGGCTCATCGTGCCACCATCAGAGTCAAGATGCACAGTCACGCTTGGCAGTACTGTGGATATGTGACCACAAACCCAATGCCCAAGTGGGTTCCACGAGCAATTGCGCTGTTCTGGATGACGTTCCTCGCAGCTCTTGTGGCGCGGGAACTCTTCCATCAACTCTCAAGTTTCTTGCTGCTGGTCTTGGTGTCTATTTTTCTGGCATTCGCTATTGAGCCGGGCGTCAATCGGTTGGCCAAGCGTGGATGGCGACGTGGTTCAGGAACACTGCTCATCATCTTTGGAGTCATCACATTTATTGGTGTGTTTCTAGGTGCTGTAGGAACTCTTGTTGGTAGCCAGGTTGCAGACGTGTTGAAGAATTCTGAAATGTATGTGAATGACACGGTTGACTTTGTTAATGACACGTTCAACGCAAATATTGACCCTGCAGAGGTAAATGCGTCAATCGCCGACCCAACGGGCCCAGTTCAAAAGTTCATCAAGAATCAACAGGGCAAAGTGATATCGCTCTCAGTGAATGCTCTCGGAGCGGCATTGCAGTTGTTGACCATTGTGTTGTTCACTTTTTACTTCGTTGCAGATGGTCCGCGACTCAGGCGAGTGATTTGTAGTCGATTACCTGAGGCTAAACAACGAGCGGTACTGCGCACGTGGGATCTTGCAATTGCAAAAACCGGTGGATATCTGTATTCACGTGCCCTGCTTGCATTGGTTTCTGCGTTTTTTCATTGGATTGCGTTCCAAACAATTGGCACGCCAGCACCGATCGCTATGGCGCTGTGGGT
>JALQWV010000180.1 GCA_023263465.1 Ilumatobacteraceae bacterium | reverse complement strand
GGTAGCGATGTAAACGACGATGTTGCCAACCAAATTTGTGCCCAGCTGTTGTTTCTTGAAGGCGAAGATCCAAAAGCCGATGTGTGGCTGTACATCAACAGCCCTGGTGGATCGGTAACCGCGGGTATGGCAATTTACGACACCATGCAGTTTGTGAGCTGCGATGTCGCAACCGTGTGCATGGGTCTTGCTGCGTCGATGGGCCAATTCCTTCTCACCGCTGGTGCAGAAGGGAAGCGCTACACGCTGCCCAATGCGCGCATCATGATGCACCAGCCGCTTGCTGGTCTTCGTGGTCAGGCTTCAGACATTGCAATTCAGGCTGAGCAATTGCAATACACCAAGAAGCGCATGGCTGAGCTCATCGCCTTCCACTCAGGACAAAAGATCGAACAGATTCAGCAAGATTCAGAACGTGATCGTTGGTTCACTCCAGATCAAGCAAAAGAATACGGTCTTGTTGACAAGGTGATTGTAAAGCGCGGCGAAATTCGCTGATGAATTTACGGCGTCACTGGTACGCCAAGTGAAATATCAACTCCACACGTAGCTTTCACCCACTCTGACGCAGAGTTCGCGCTCGCTTCTGTTGCATAAGCCAAGTCAGCCACCTTTTGTACGCTTTCCGCGTCGTCAGCCTTCACCTTTGATGCAGCAATCATGAGTTCGGTAAGTGCATCCCAGTCCTGTTGCACTTCAAGTGGCGCAACTTTTTGCAATCTGGTGAAATGTCCAACCGCAGCATGTACCTCTTCAACAGTTGCAGGCATCACAGAAATACCCGGCATCTCTTTTGCTAGTTGTCGACAAAAGTTCGTTCCAGTGCGCGGAGTTTCGGCACATGATGTGACCGCAAAGAGTCCAAGGAAAAGCAGTTGGAGGAGGCGCCGCACACGAACATTCTCACAGGATTAGGCGCCGAGATGGTGGCACGTGGATTGTGCTTCCGAAATAGCACTTATGGGCACACCTTGAGTTATGTCATTTGTATCGATTCGTTCTGCAACGTTGCTAGGAGTGCAGGGGGCTCCTGTAGATATTGAAATTCATTTAGGAATGGGATTACCCGGGTTCACCATTGTTGGACAGCCAGACGAGGCGTGCCGTGAATCACGGGACAGGGTGCGGGCTGCATTGTTGTCGTGCGATTTGCCGTGGCCGAATAAGCGCATCACTGTGAACCTGGCAAATGGCGCAAACGAACGCAAGGGTGGTGCAGGGCTAGACGTGGCCATTGCCATTGGCTTACTCGTGGTACAGGAAGTTCTTGCTGCAGAATCAGTTGCAGAATACGCATTTGTCGGTGAACTCGGACTTGATGGTTCATTGCGCAGTGTGCCCGGTGTTGTTCCACTTGTTGCTTCGCTAGATAATCGCGTTGTGGTGGTGCCTCGCGTTGCCGAGCGCGAGGCTCTGGTGGCTTCCCGTCGTGCAATTCGTTCGGTATCCAACCTTGCCGAATTAGTTCGTTGTATTCGACATGAGGAACCGTGGCAGCAACCTGTGAGCAACATTGTTGAACAAACTTCGCACGACATTGCCGACATGGCCGATGTGCGTGGTCAAAGCGCAGCGCGCCACGCGTGCGAAATTGCTGCAGCCGGTGCGCACCACATGTTGCTCGTTGGCCCGCCAGGTGCAGGTAAGTCCATGCTTGCGCAACGGATTGTTGGAATCTTGCCCAACCTGGCAGCCCAAGATGCCGTAGTTACCACCATTGTTCACTCGGCTGCACATATTGCGCTGCCTACAAGTGGGTTGGTTAGCCGACCTCCATTGCGAGCACCGCATCATTCAACGTCGTTGATTGCCATGGTGGGGGGCGGAACTTCCTCACTTCGCCCAGGAGAGATATCACTGGCAACGAATGGCGTGTTGTTTCTTGACGAATTAGGCGAGTTTGCGCCAAGTGTCCTAGATGCTTTGCGTCAACCGTTAGAGGAAGGAGTTGTGCGCGTTGCTCGTGCTAAATCGTCTGTGCAATTGCCAGCAAAGTTCTTATTAGTCGCTGCTACGAATCCATGCCCGTGTGGCGAAGGCACTCCTGGCTTATGCGTGTGTGACGACCGCGCAAAGCAGAAATACCTGCGTCGATTCTCGGGCCCTTTGCTCGACCGCTTCGACCTACGTGTTGCGGTTGCACGTCCACATGTTGATGAATTACTTGCGGCGAAGCCTGCTGAATCAAGCAAAGACATTGCTTTGCGAGTTGCACGTGCCCGCGAGCTTGCAATCACGAGAAATGGCTGTCTGAATTCAGCGCTCTCTGCCGATGCACTTGAGAAGTGTGCTCCACTTTCTCCAGCAGCAGCGTCGTTACTTCGTCATCATGTTGAGCGCGGCCGACTGTCTGGTCGCGGCTATCACCGCATTCGGCGCGTGGCGCGCACCGTTTCTGACTTGCGCGATCAGTCTGAATATGTAGACGAAGTGCATGTTGCGGTTGCTCTTGCATTACGTGTTGGAGTACAGCCACAGTTCTCTGGCGACAAAGCGGTGCAGTCGTGATGTCACTTGACGACGAGCGAGTAGTGGCTGCAGTGCTGGCAACTAAGCCAACACTCACCAGTAGGAAGTTGTCGCAATTATTGGCTCAGCAAACTCCCAGCGATGTTGCGCTTACGCTTGGCGCGAATCAACCCACATTGCAGGAATGCGAGCGCATGGCGCAGCGTCTAGAACTCACGGCAATGTCGGTAACCCATGTTGGGGCGCCAGATTTCCCGCCCATGCTGCATCACGATCCAACGCGCAGCCCGGTGTTGTTTTTCCGAGGCAACCTTGGCGCACTTGAACAGCGTCGCGTAGGAATTGTTGGCACTCGTTCTGCAACCGCAGCAGGCAGGTACATGGCGTCGCACATTTCGTTCGACCTTGCTGAACAGGGGATTGCAACCGTGTCTGGACTTGCTAGAGGCATTGATGCGTGGGCGCACAAAGGAGTATCGGTTGCATACTCGCGTGCATCTGATCGCTCGCGCTTGGGGGTTCCCATTGGTGTTGTGGCATCTGGTCTCGACGTGGTGTATCCAAAAGAAAACATTGAGCTGTGGAATTTCATTTCTGAACATGGATTGTTGATCAGTGAATCACCGCCAGGAACCTCGCCCGAGCCATATCGATTTCCGCTGCGCAATCGAGTGCTTGCTGCGCTGTCAGAAGTGATTGTTGTTGTGGAGTCGCGCGCGACTGGTGGGTCAATGATCACGGTTGAAGAAGCGCAGAAGCGCGATATCACCGTCATGGCAGTACCGGGTTCGCCCCGCAACGCTTCATCAGCCGGAACAAATTTGTTATTGCAGCAGGGGTGTGCACCGGTGGTGTCTGTAGACGATGTGCTGGTTGCACTGGGGCTCGACACACGCCGAGTGCACCCTCCGCTGTTCGACGATCGCAATGCTTTAGCGCCAGACGATGCAGCACTTGCTCGTATAATGGCTGGCGACGCGCTCACACTTGATCAGTTGGTTCTTCGCACTCGGCGCGATGTTGTTGATATTGCCTTTGCCTTAGGACGAATGGAGTCAATGGGTTGGGTGGTCAACAACGGTGGTTGGTGGGAGGTGCTCGGTGCGCAAACACCAGCGGGGTACGGTGGAAATCATGGAGGCAGCCACCGCTTGGCAGATTGACGACTTCGCAACGTCCCTTACTGCTGCATCTGCAAACACCATTGCTGCATACGTAAGTGACATTTCGCAGTTTGCGAATTGGGTGGAGCGCCAATCCATTAACGATCCGCGTAAGGTCACCAAAGATGTGGTGCGGCAATACATCGCATTTCTCACCACGATGAAAATGGCAAAGCGCAGCGTCGGTCGAAAAGTTGCTGCACTGCGCAAGTATTTCGCGTGGTTGGTGCGCGATCACAAAATTGATGTTGACCCAACCGCCGGGGTGAGAACTCCAACCGACACCGGGCGACTTCCGAAGGTGCTTACGAATGAACAGCTGAACGCTTTGCTGCATGCCGCAAACGATGAAGACCCAGAGTGGAAGAAAGCTCGCGATACCGCAATCATTGAATTGTTGTACGGAAGCGGATTGCGCGTAAGCGAATTGTGCTCACTTGATGTAGATAGCGTGAATGTGAAACAGCAATCAGTCATCGTCACGGGAAAGGGAAACAAGCAACGGCGCGTTCCTGTGAGCGAGCCATCGCTTGTTGCGCTGACGGCGTGGTCGTTGCTTCGCTCAGAAGTATCAGCGGACAAAACTGAGGTGGCGCTGTTTGTGAATAGTCGCGGTGGTCGACTTGGCGCGCGAGATGTGCGCCGGATCATCGATGCGCGCTCGCTTGCGCCTACGCATCCTCACGCATTACGTCATACCTTTGCGACACATTTGCTCGATAATGGGGCCGACTTGCGGGCTGTCCAAGAACTGTTGGGACATAGTGATGTGGCAACCACTCAGCGTTATACGCATGTGAGCAAAGAGCGGCTGAAGTCCGCCTACGGGGTATCTCATCCGCGGGCATAATTACAGGGCATGAATGCGCTGCCCGTCCGCCTAACGATTGAGGATGCTTGGCAGCAATGGCACGACGGCAAAGACCCGATTGCGCGTGAATGGTTAGTCGTTCATTACGCATCGCTCATCAAGTTCGTCGCGGGCCGACTTGCAGCAGGATTGCCAAAACGTGTGGACACGGGAGATTTGGTTTCAGCCGGCGTGTTCGGATTGATGAATGCGATTGATCGCTATGACCCAACGCAAGGCGCAAAGTTTGAGACCTATGCAATTCCACGCATTCGCGGTGCCATTCTCGACAGTCTGCGTGCACTTGATTGGGTTCCGCGCAGCGTGCGATCTAAGTCGCGTTCGGTGGAGCAGGCGATGTCGACTCTTGAACACGAACTTGGTCGCTCGCCAACTGAAGAGGAAATTGCGGCGAAGTTAGAAATCTCCGATTCCGACTTCCAAAAATGGCTTTCGGAGATAGCAGCAGGTTCGGTTGGTCCACTTGATCATGTTGTTGCCGACAACACGGCAACAGCCACACATTCAGATATGCATCGCGCAACCAGCCCAGACGCCGTCGTTGAAGCAGACGAAACACGCAGAATCATGCGCCAAGAAATGAAGAAGCTTCCAGAGAAAGAACGGACAGTTCTTGTGTTGTATTACGAAGAGAATCTCACACTTGCTGAAATTGGTGATGTACTCGGTGTCACCGAGAGCAGAGTGTCGCAGATTCATACGAAGGCAGTGCTGCAGTTGCGGTCACGACTTCGTGCCGCCGAAATTGATTGAGTTCTTCGCTGCGCTGTGCGCGCTTGTGTTGCCAACGCAATTCTCGGTAACCGATTCGTTTCGCGCTCCAACCTGCATATGGTGTGCAGGTAATCGTGGTATCGAATACGCCACGTCGCCGCGTGCTCCCGTGTATTCCGCGGCGAGCGGGGAGGTCGCCTTTGTTGGGTCGGTGGCAGGCACGCTGTATGTGGTGGTTCGCGCCACACATGGGGTGCTGGTGACCCATGGCCGTTTAGAAAGCGCTCAGGTTTCTGTGGGAGACCGCGTATCTGCGGGCTTTCGTATTGGGGTATCGAGTGGTGACCTGTACATCGGGGTGAGACGACATGGCGTGTATCTCGATCCAACGACCTGCTCGGTTTCAGCGATTAACCCAAGCGGGCTCCGGCCCCGAGCCGTTTTGGTGCCGATACACTCACACGGGCCGTAATTCCGCGGTGCAGTACAAATCACATACGTGAGTTCCATCCTGTGGTCGTGAAAGCGCCGGGGCTCACGTTTCGTAACCACAGGAGAGGAGATAGTCATGGCAATCGTCAGCATGCGCCAAATGCTTGAAGCAGGCGTTCACTTCGGTCATCAAACGCACCGTTGGAATCCACGAATGAAGCGATTCATTTTTGGTGAGCGCAATGGTATCTACATCATCGATCTGGAGCAGACGCTCGATCGCGTAGATGCGTCCTACAAGTTTGTCCGCGACATGGTCGCAAATGGCGGAAGCATCTTGTTCATTGGAACCAAGAAGCAAGCACAAGATCCAATCAAGTTCTTCGCAGAAAAGTGTGGAATGCCATACATCAACGAGCGTTGGTTGGG
>JALQWV010000072.1 GCA_023263465.1 Ilumatobacteraceae bacterium | reverse complement strand
GTCGGGGTGGCGAAGAATTGCTAGGTCTGCAGGAATGGTGGTGTGTACTCCTTCTACAACCATTTCATCAAGTGCGCGAATAGTGCGAGCGATGGCGGTGTCGCGGTCTTTGCCCCACACAATTAACTTGCCAACCAAGTTGTCGTAGTACTGGCTCACGGTGTCGCCGGCCTCGTATCCGCCATCGAAACGCGTTCCGAAACCGTCTGGTGTCGTCAGCTTGGTGATGGTTCCAGGTGATGGAAGGAATTTTCCTGCAGTTGGGTTTTCTGCATTAATGCGAACTTCAATGCCGTGACCGTTTCGACGCGCCGCAACTTGTTTTTGCGTCATCGGCAACTTCTCGCCGCTGGCGACACGAATTTGCCATTCCACCAAGTCAATTCCTGTGATCACTTCTGTGACGGGGTGTTCCACTTGCAACCGTGTGTTCATTTCCAAGAAGAAGAAGTCATTGTCTTGAAAAATAAATTCAACGGTTCCTGCGTTGTAGTAGCCAACAGCTTTGGCAGCCTTAACGGCAGCTTCGCCCATGGCTTCTTCAACGCCCTCAGGAAGACCTGGTGCCGGCGCTTCTTCAATCAGTTTTTGGTGACGACGCTGCGCCGAGCAGTCGCGGGTAGAAACCCACACCACGTTGCCGTGTTTGTCACCAACAAGTTGAACTTCAATATGTCGTGGCCAAGTGAGGTAGCGCTCCACATAAATTTCGTCGCGACCAAAGAAAGCTTTCGACTCGCGTTGTGCTGAGTCCATTGCTTCTTGCACGTGGTCTGCAGACTGCACCACCTTCATGCCGCGTCCGCCACCGCCGAATGCGGCCTTAATTGCTACTGGCCAACCAAATTCATTTCCGAAGTCTTGAATTTCTTTTGCACTAGTAACAAACTCGGTAGTACCAGGAACAATTGGGGCACCTCCGCGCAATGCAGCTTTGCGTGAGGAAACCTTGTCACCCATTTCCACAATGGCTTCAGGCGGAGGACCGATGAAGGCAACTCCCATTTCGGTGATGGCGCGAGCGAAGTCTGCGTTTTCCGAAAAGAATCCGTATCCGGGGTGCACGCCGTCTGCGCCACTCTTGCGGATGGCATCAAGAATGGCATCGGTGTTCAAGTAACTCTCGGCTGCAGTTTGTCCGCCAAGTGCGTATGCCTCATCTGCAAGACGAACATGCAAGGCGTTGCGATCTAGCTCGGAATATACGGCAACGGTGGCGATGCCCATTTCGCGAGCAGTTCGAATAACTCGAACAGCGATCTCGCCACGGTTAGCAATGAGGATTTTCTTTAGCACGAGGGTCTATCTTTGCCTAATGGGCATCACTAAAGCCAACCAACCGCATTCCAGTGAGCAGTGGCCCAATGGGTGGTGGGTTACACGGGTTGCAGAAACGGGCAGCACGAACACCGATTTGGTGAAACTGGGGGCCGTTGGGGCAAAACACCACAGCGTTCTGATGGCCGATTTTCAGTCGGCGGGTAAGGGTCGTCTCGATCGCACCTGGGTAGCCGAGCCGGGCGCAAACCTGTTGGTGTCGCTGTTGTTTCGCACGAACGAAACACAGGAGCGTCCGTTGCATCAATTCACACAAATGGTTGGTATGAGTGCAGCTCGCGCATGCAAGCAACTCACTGATGTGTTGCCCGACATGAAATGGCCAAATGATTTGCTCATAAACAACAAGAAAGTGTCGGGAATTTTGGCACAAGGCGCACCAGGTTTCGTCGTGGTCGGCATTGGCGTGAATGTGAATTGGGCCCCGCCCGATGCAATGTCGTTGGCGCAGGCTGCACCAAACAGGGCGACTACACCTGTTGCATTACTGAACAACATGTTGAGTGCAATTGACGAGTTTGAAGCGCTCTCCCCACAGCAGTTACATCAGCAGTATGCAGCATCACTCGCAACGCTTGGTCAATCCGTACGAGTCGAGTTGACAACAGGCGATTGTATTGAGGGTCGCGCAATTGAAGTGCAACCAGATGGTCGACTGGTCGTACTCGACGAGTGTGCAATCTCACATCACATTGACACGGGAGATGTGGTTCATTTGCGTGCGCAATAACGACTACCGTTTCGTGCAGTGAGCGAAACAACTTTCCAACCGCGCGCGAAGAAAACGTGGCTGCATTCGCTCGCAACGTCGTCGCTCGTTGCTCTTGTGGTGTCTTTGTTTGGAGCTGTTGGTGTGGTGCGTGCGGTAAACGCAGATCTCGCCACGGTGAAGCGCGAGGAAATCGCAACGACCGCATTGTCGCCACCCGATGCCGAGTTTGAAAACTACTTGTTCGTTGGTTCAGACTCGCGCGTTGGTGCAGACCCGAGCGATGCTGACTACGGCAACGTTGGCGACGCTGGAGATATTGGTGGTCAACGCAGTGACACGTTGATGGTGTTGCATTACGTGAAACGCACGGGAACGGTCTCGCTACTGTCCATTCCGCGCGACCTGTGGGTTGCCATTGGTAACGGCGAAAACGAGCAGCGCATCAACACCGCGTATCAAGAAGGCACCGACGTGTTGGTGCGTACGGTGCAACGCGCACTCAACATTCCCATTCATCACTACGTTGAAATTGACTTCCAAGGGTTTAAGCGAATTGTTGAAGCAGTCGGAGGCGTAAACGTGTGTGTTGAACACCCATCGCGCGACAAACATACGGGATTGTTTATGAAGGCAGGTTGCTCAACGCTCGATGGAGTTGAGGGGCTTGCCTATGCGCGTAGTCGTTTCTTTGAGCAAAAAGTTGACGGCGCATGGGAGCTCGACGGAACATCGGACATTGGTCGTTCTGCTCGACAGCGCGGGTTCGTTCAGGCTCTTGCCAAAAGTGCAGTACAAGAGGTTTCGGGTAATCCATTCACAGCAGGCGATGTATTAAAGGGTGGATTATCGGCAGTGGTTGTGGACAAAAACCTAGATCTCATTGAGTTTGCGAAGAAGTTACGTCCTGCCGCAGGAGGAAACATTGCATCGTTCCCACTCGACGTAT
>JALQWV010000052.1 GCA_023263465.1 Ilumatobacteraceae bacterium | reverse complement strand
CGACCCACATCATGGGAGTTCATTGCTTCTGTGAGAATGATGTAGGTGTTTGCATCAAATCGCCTGGCAAGTTTATTTGCTTGATGATCCAGGTATGACTCAACGGCATAGCGCCCCGTGTCATCTCCTTGCATATCGCGTCCAAAGCGCATATCCATCTCGACCTCAGAGCGATAGGTGAGGTGAGCAATCCGGCGCTCGATTGCGTCAACCTCGCGTGGAACGCGTCTTAAACGACATTGATGTCTTGCACAACACGAGCATCATTCCGTTTGCGACAAAAGGGAAAATGGTGTCAACCGTTCACGATCTGGCTTTTTTGCATTATCCTGAATTTTTTACGCGACGCGGGAATGCGGTGTTTGCGCGCAGTTTGAAAGTGTTAAAGAAGCGTGCTGACATGCTGTTGTGCAGTTCAACTACAACAGTGAACGATTGCTTGGAAGTTGGATTTACTTCGGACAGATTGCGACTTGTACCCTTGGGCGTACGAACTGAGCGTGCAAGTACAGAGCACATTGCTCAAGTTCGCACAGTATTCAACTTGCCAAGTGAATTCATTTTGTTCGTTGGCACGCTTGAACCTCGAAAGAATTTGGCGAAGTTAGTGGAGGCACTAAGAGGGCAAGTTGACTTGCCTCCGCTTGTTGTGGCTGGCGCGCAGGGTTGGGGGGATGTTTCTGTTGCAGCGAGTGACAACGTGAAATTCTTGGGTCACGTAGAAGAGCGATTCCTCGGTGGCCTCTATGCATCTGCGAGTGTGATGGCGTACCCGTCGCTTTGGGAAGGTTTTGGATTGCCCGTGCTTGAGGCGATGGCGCAAGGAACTCCGGTAGTGACGAGTGAACTGATATCCACTCAAGAAGTTGCCGGCGGAGCGGCTGTACTTGTCGATCCTCGTAGCACCGAGAGTATTCAGCATGGCATTCGCACGGCGCTTGCGGAGCGAGCAAGTCTTTCTCAACGAGGACTCGAGCGTGCAGCTCTTGCAACGTGGAGTAAGACCGCGCAATTGACTGCTGCCGTCTACGACGAAGTGGTTGCACAATGAGTATGAACCGCCACGACATTGCAGTGAACATGCTGTGGTGTGTGCCTGGTGCCGTTGGCGGCAGCGAAGAGTATTTCATTCGCCAAATGCGAGGCATGGTTGAAATTGATGCTCCTTTCAACATCACGGTGTATGCGCCAAAAGATTTTTCTCGCGCGCATAGCGAACTCGCCTCAATGATCAATGTTGTTGAAGCACCCTCGCATTGCACCAGCCGAGAGCTGCGTGTGTTGTTGGAAAACACGTGGCTAGCTTCGCAAACAAAGTCCGCCGATATGGTTCATCATGGTGGTGGAACAATTCCAAGCCGTGGAAATTCAGTCACGCTGTTGACTATCCATGATGTTCAATATCTTTCGTACCCTGAATACTTCAGTGCAGTGAAGTTGCGTTACCTACAGAACAGAGTTCCCTCTGCAATTCGTCGAGCAACGGTGGTGGCAACTCCAAGTAATTACGTACGCGAGAGCATTGAGCAGCACTTTGGCATTAGTCGCGCTCGCACTTCAGTTGTTCGCCATGGTCTTGAGCCTGCAATTGGAGCACACAAAACGGCTGAGCACGAGTTGAGGGTGAGATTCAATCTTGGAAATTCGCGCGTGCTACTGATTCCCGCAATTACACATCCGCACAAAAACCATGAATTTCTCCTCGGGTTGCTAGCAAATGAATGGCGAAATGAAGATGTGAAGTTGGTGATGGTGGGTGGAAATGGCCTTGCCGAGACGCGTATTCAATCGCTGATCAGCGAATTAGGTGTCGTGAACAAAGTGGTTCGGTCGGGGCGGGTTCAAGCGGCAGACCGTGACGGTCTCATCGCCTTAGCCGAGGCCGTGGTATTTCCAAGTAAGTACGAAGGTTTTGGTGCGCCAGTGCTTGAAGCAATGGCGCTCGGTACTCCGGTTATTTCTAGTAATTGTGCGTCTCTACCTGAAGTTGTAGGAGATGGCGGTCTCGTTCTTCCACTGACATCGGAAGCGTGGGCGGGAGCCCTAAACCTGATTCGTGAACAGCGTTCAACACTGGTTTACAACGGTCTGCGACGCGCCGAGGAATTCACCTCGGCACAATCGGCGCAAGACTTAGTGATCGCGTATGAAAAAACTCTGGCGGCGGTTTCACATTGAGCAGTAAGAAACTCCGACTCGTGGTGTTGTGTCCACACTTTGCACCAGACCTTGCCCCAACGGGCGTGGTGATGACACGAATTGTCAGCGAACTTGCAGCGCGTGGTCA
>JALQWV010000039.1 GCA_023263465.1 Ilumatobacteraceae bacterium | reverse complement strand
CGCCATTTCCGACTTCAACAAGTCAAGACCCAAGTTGCCAAGGTCGAGAGCATGTGCGTGCCATTTGCGCAAGTCAAAAGATGCTCCATATTTCTTTTTGGCATCATCACGCAGATCAAGCCACACGCGTTCGCCAAGCTTGTACGAAATGGCTTGCCCTGGCCAACCGAGATAGCGATTGATTTCTGAGCGATTGAATTCATCATCGCTTGACGAATGAGCACTCAAGAATTCGAGCATCAGGTCTGGCGTCCATTGCTCTCCCGGGTGCCATGAAGAACTTTGAGGAATGGCAAAACCACAATGAATTCCAGTGTCAATAACGATTCGTGCTGCGCGGAATGCTTGGGCGTAGAGATATCCCAAGCGATATTCAGGGTTCTCTAGAAATCCAAATTCGTCCATCAGACGCTCGGCATATAACGCCCAGCCTTCGCCGTGCCCAGATACGAACGTATTGCGCTGGAAGCGCGAAAGTTTTTCAGAGTTGATGGTGGCGATTGCAACTTGCAAGTGATGACCCGGGACACCTTCGTGATAAGCGGTAGTTGGTTCGCTCCAACGGGGAAACACAGTGCGCCCGTTTGTTGGATACCAGGTGCGACCTGGACGACTGAGGTCTTCACTTGGCCCCGTGTAATACATGGCAGCTGCCCCACCAGGTGGAGAGATCATTGCTTCAACGGTACGAATGGAATCTGGAATCGAGAAATGATTGTTGTCAATAAGAAACGACATCGCGTCATCCATCAACTCTTGAAGCCAATCGCGTAGCGCACCTTCACCGTGAATGGAGCGTGAAGGATCGGTGTCAAGAAAATGACGAACTTCTGAGAGCGTTGCCCCTGGAAGAATTTCTTGTGCGACGCGTTCCATTTCTGCATCAATGCGTTGGACTTCCGCCCAGCCCCATTCATATGCGTCTTTCGCTTCAACTCTCATTCCCATGAAGCGACGGCGGGCTAGAGCATGGCGCTCTGGTCCAACACCATCGCGTGAGTCTGCATGTGGGGCATAGTCGTTGATGAGGAAATCCGCAGTTTCACCAAGTGCTTGCGATGCACGCTTTGCTGCTGTGCGCAGTTGTTCCATTGGAGCGCCAGCAACAGAAGACGCAGATTCTGCGAATTGTTCAAAAAATGCCGGAGATTCTTTTCGACCTGCCCAAGTGGCGAGCTGCTCGCTCGATGCGAGAACTTGTCGACGCTGTGCTTTCACACCGCGATCAAGACCGAGTCTCCACGACTCACGCATCCCTGCAAACGCTTGTGGAACTTTCGACATGCGCTCTGCAATCACAGACCATTGTTCTGCGGTATTGGTAGGCATGAGATCAAAAATTGCGCGAGCGGCATCGACATCTCCTGCAAGTACACGAATAGACACCAAGTGCTCATTGGCGTCGAATTCGGCACCAGAAATTTCTAGAGATTCGCGCAACACACCTGCTGCCAAGCGGTCAGAACTTGCACTTGAATCGAGCGCGTTCAGTTTTTTAAGTGTTTGGCGATCGTGTTCTGCGCGCGCCTCGTGACCTGCCGGGCTGAAGTCGGTCATCTCGTGGTCGTGACCTGCAATACCCATGTAGGTGGCTGCCGCCGGATCAAGTTCGGCAACCTTGTTGATGTAGTCGTCAGAGAGTGAGTACACAGGCGAAGTCATGGCAATACGATACGCCTTTACTGGCACGTTATGTGAGGTGGCTAACTGGTGCTGTCTGGCCCGTGTCTGACAATTTTGGCAATAACGATGGACTTTTCTGCAGTGTCAACATACATATAGATGCGGATCAGCGTGCGGTTTTTTCCTCTTCGTAGATGAGCGCCAATATGAATCTGCTTGTTCTTGTATAAGGCGGAGTACCACTCGCCATGTCGATGGTGTGTGTCCTCAGAAATCCGCGGCGCGAAATCGAGGCCTGCGCTATCACGTAAATACGATTGCAGTCCCGCAATCGGGAATACGTCTCTACGCCAGTTTGCAACTGCGTTATCAAGGGCCTTCAAGTCCTGAAGTACCTGTCGTGGGTTTGGTCCTTGAAGTTCGTTTGCGGTGGTGAACGCGGTTGGCAAAAACTCAAGATGCTTGCATTCGGTCCGCGCACGATTTACTGCATCAAGCACGGTGCGGAGTACACGGTCAGGACGTGCGCGGGCAAGTTCAGCATCAAGATCAACTGTCAAACTGGTTAGCTCGGCTAGACGTCCACGGAGAAGTGCAACTTCAGTTGACAGCCCTTCCGCTTCGACCTCTTTTTCTTCTAGCAACTCCGCAAACTCATCGCGCTCCGCCTCTACTTCTTCAAGTGCATCATCAAGTTGCTCAATATGAAGTTGATGCTCATCAATTGTTCGCTTGAGTTGGTCAATTACAGGTGACAGATCTGTTGTTGCATGATTGATAACGGGAGTTGGAGTAGGTGGTACGGACGGAGTGGATCGACTTGCACCGAATCGCGGAGGTGCCTGAGTAGGAATGTCTGGCTGTAATGCCGCGGCTTCCAAAATCGGGTTTTCAATCTGTTCACGATTCGGCGTGACTGTATGAAAAGTCAGCGGTTGCGCAGGATGTGGCCACAAAATGGTCACGTAGTTTTTGTCGAGCACTTTGCCGTTGCAGTATGCATTAAATGAATCAACAGCTTCAATGGACGTGATGTGAGCAATGTGAGCGATGCCGACAAGATCATCAAGCAATGGTCCCGTGTGAGATGACTGAACCGATTTATCAATAGTTGTTTCAACCAAGATGGGCAAGCGACGTGCGAGCGCATTAATGAAGTCGGCAGCAAGAGCCTCACCTTCAATTGCAGTAGTTACTTGGCGAATAGTTGGGCTGATACGTCGCTCTGCGTCATATACCTCAAGTAGTTTGGCAATTTCGGCAATAAGAGCGCGCACTGGTTTTGGCGGCAATTCTGCTCGACGATGGGGAATGATTGAGTCCTTACCTGGTGCAAACCTCACCCTCAAATCGAAAACAAGTTGTCCCTTATAGGGAGTAAGGGTCACGACAATCAGGTGAGTGCTATTGGTTTTTGGATGAGTGTCTTGCACTTCTAGCCTGAACACTTCATCGTCTTGGCTATGTCGAATTCGAACTCGAATATTGGAGGGCAGGCGATCCGCAGGGAACCATTGCTGATGCCATTGCGAAATAATCCCAATGGCACGATCGCGGGTTTCTTCAGTCCACTTCTTTGTGGGCAGCGTCATCGCATACGTGGTGAACATGGTCCATGTAACGCTAACGAGACCGCCTAGGGTTGCGAAGTGGATTTTCAAAACCTTTTAGGCGCGTGGTGCTTTGGGCTTTCGCTGATTTTTACTATCCCACAAGCTGTGCGAGTGATTCGCCGCGACACTGTTGAGGGCATT
>JALQWV010000206.1 GCA_023263465.1 Ilumatobacteraceae bacterium | reverse complement strand
TCGTCCAAGATCATGTTTGGTCCGTCGCCGTCTGGCCACGTCATCATTTGGTCAGTCGCCCACCAATACTCCTCAAGCGTCTCGCCCTTCCAGGCAAACACGGGAACACCATTTGGCTCTTCAACGGAACCATTTGGCCCGACAACAACCGCTGCTGCCGCATGGTCTTGGGTTGAAAAGATGTTGCAACTTGCCCAGCGCACCTCGGCACCCAGTTCAACGAGTGTTTCAATCAACACTGCGGTCTGAATGGTCATGTGCAAGGAGCCTGAAATTCTTGCGCCTTTCAATGGCTTGGTTTTTCCAAACTCTTTGCGCAGCGCACGAAGGCCCGGCATTTCATGTTCGGCTAAATGAATTTCCTTACGACCAAATGGTGCGAGGGAAAGATCGGCGACGCGCCAATCACGACGTTGTGCAAATGAAGACATGGAAACTCCTTAAACGAAGGTGGGACGAATACTTTCCGCAACGATTCTTCGTTCGAGCTCTATGTGCTCTGCGGCATCTACCGCGACGGATTCCTCGGTCAACATTACAGGAATACCATCGCGCACTAGGTATTTACGGTGCAGACGTGGGTTATACAAAAACGCATCTGACGAGAAGTAGAAGAGCGGACCTTTATCTTCTGGGCAAGCCAGAATTTCAAGCAATTTCGGGTCGAGAGACATGAGATAAGACTAGGCGGTGATGACTGACAGTAACTCAGCGACATGTGTATCGCACTCGTCACGCGTACTGGCTTCAAGATTGAGCCGAAGCAATGGCTCTGTATTGCTTGGGCGAACGTTGAACCACCATGACCCACAGTCCACAGTCAGGCCATCGAGATGATCTTGAGCATGTTCTGCATAATCCTCACCAATTTGCGCAATAACTTTACCAATGTCGGCAACTGTGGTGTTGATTTCACCGCTTGATGCATAGCGCTCGAGTGGCTTGCGGATTTCTGACAGCTTCTTTCCCGTTCGGCACATTTCACCAAGAACTCCCATGGTGGCGATGAGGCCACTATCTGCTCGGTAGTTGTCGGCAAAGTAGTAGTGCCCCGAATGCTCACCAGCAAATACCGCGCCAGTGTCGGCCATGATCTGCTTCATGTAGCTGTGACCATTCTTTGTGCGAATTCCCTTCCCGCCGTGCTCGGCGATGATTTCTGGAACTGCACGCGAGCAGATGAGGTTGTACAAAATGGTTGCACCAGGATTGAGCCGCAAGAAGCGAGTTGCCAACAGGGCGGTTGTGGTGCTGCCCGACATTCCTTGACCTAATTCATCTACCAAAAAAACTCGATCAGCATCGCCGTCGAAAGCAAGACCAACATCGAAGCCCCCTGCAATTACCCGTGCCATGAGATCGCGCTGGTTTGCTGTCTGCAAAGGGTCTGCAGGGTGATTTGGGAACGTTCCATCAAGTTCGCCATACATCACCTCCAACTCGAAATCGGAAAGACGCTCAAACACAGCCGGAACCACTAACCCGCCCATACCGTTTGCCGTGTCTGCAACAACGCGCAACTTACGCAACTTGTCGCTCGCAATGAATTTCACAACATGATCCGCAAACTCGGCGAGCATATTGACATGATTCAGCGTTCCCGCCGTTGCAGCAAACGCCGGCTCGCGACCTGCAAGCACGTCGGCTGCGAGAGCATGAATTTCACGCAGTCCATTATCAATTCCAATAGAGCGAGCGCCAGATAAACAACACTTGATGCCGTTGTATTGCGCTGGATTGTGCGAAGCCGTAAACATTGCACCTGGCGAATCGAGTTTGCCCGATGCGTAATACAACAAATCGCTTGATGCGAGCCCCAGATTGGTCACGCTGACCCCGTGTGCCAACACTCCCCTCTGAAATGCATCAACAAGCTCTGGTCCACTCGGGCGCATGTCATGAGCGATAACGATGTGAGGAGCATTTGCGAACTTGGCAAAAGCAACACCAATTGCGTATGCAACATCTGCATCTAACTGGTCGGGAACTATGCCGCGAATGTCATAGGCCTTAACAATTGCGCTGAGATCCGGCATGTGGGGAGAGGCTACTCGGCAATCAGTTTGCTGCGACGTCGGTCCCTGACGATCCACGCAATACCTGCAAATGACAGCAGGTACGCGACATAATCGAGCAAATTCCATCCGTAGTGCATGTTCACGTCTGTTTTCGTTGGGATGACGACCATCATGTTTGGTGCGACCCGATACGGGCCTTTAGCACCTTCAACCTTCCAGTTAGGAAAGTAACTTACGCGTACTAAAACTGGTACTCCCACCTTGTCAACCGAGAAACGCACGCTTTCTTCTCCAATATTGACGTTGCTAATAACTACAGGTTCTAACGGAACTGGCGTAAGAGCAGTTGCTGGCTTCACTACATCAACACGTCGATTACTGTCGTTAGGCTGACCTTCACGCAGAGATTCGTCTACGACTACATCAATTCGTTGCCATTCACGAGGACCATCGTCTGCAATAGGAGTAGTCCAGGTTTCGGGGTGCTGGAACCAACTAGTCCCTACTTCAAGCCAACGCTCACGCGGATTACGTGAAGAAATGTTTGCCACAACCGGCTGAGTTTCCAGCGAGGTCACTACATCGCTGTTGGCCACTCGATAGACCACCCACGGACCCGAGCGCGCAACTTCAGTCAGTCCTTCCTGTTGAGATGCCTGAGCTATCGCCTCCGGCGTGAACCCCATGAAGTACTTCACGCCAAGTTCTTGCATGTAGCGCACGCCGATTGCTGCATTGTTATTGTCGTACCGCAATTCACGAACTGGGTTGCTGCTTTGCTTCGACATTGCCGCTGCGGTGATGAAATGATACGGCGTGCTTCCTGCAGCTTCGAAGAACAGCCCTTCCATTGAACTGATGCAGCCATCGGTCCAAAATGGAAGCAACATAAGCGACATCGTGGTTCCGTATTTATTCAATTCCCCACTGTTCTCCCACAGTGCTCGTCCGCAGCCCTGCGTCGAATCCTCGCCCAATCGTTTCATCGTCTGCACTACGCCGTAATACTCGCCGTATGCGCTTTTACCCTCGTAGCCAGTGAAGTTCCAACGCGCCCATCCATCTACAAATCCATCATTGGAAGATTTGGTGCGTAGCGGACCCCATACATATTCGTATTGACCGGCCGAATTCACTCGAGTTGAGCCAAACGGAAGTTCCTGAAATCGAAACCCAATTGCCACCAGAACAAACACAGCAAAACCGGAAAGCAGCGCGAGATTGAACGTGAAGTTGTCACGTGGTTTTGCAATATCAAGAACAACAGGAGTTCCAGGTTCGGCACGCGCAATACGTGACATCGACTTCATACGAAGCGCAAACGCTCCAAGCTCATATAACCCGACGGCAAAGAGTAAATACCTCAACAAATAAATGAATGGCAAAATGCGCGGATTCCACAACAAACCAATGACCGGCAAACTATTGCGCGCAATGAAAACTCCCGCGGCAAGTACCAGGGTCAGCATCGTTATCCATGTGCCCGCTTTATGTCTGCTGCGCACTAGCGATACCGCACCGATAACCGCCAATGCGGTTATCGAAACATCAAGCATCACGTGCAACGGAAAGAACATCTTCCAAAATGAGTCACTTACTCCGCTTGGTCGTGGCTCGTACTTCATGTCCGTCATATAGGCGTGACTCGTAACGAAGGGAATGACCCAGAACGAGGAAAGCAAGACGGCAAGAGCGATGACTTTTGCGCCAAACTGCAATGATTCACGTTTATTCCACACCGTCAACATGAGCGCCGCACCGCCAAATACAAACAACAGAACAATTCCATGACTCAATGCCGAAAGCGAGATGATGATGGCGGCAGAGACTCGATACTTTCCTGTGTCTAATCCTTTCGCGAGCAGCGCAAAGCCAAACATGGCAAGCGATAACGAAATCGAGAATGAAAACTCCCCTGCCATGGTTGATGCGATATTTCCACCATAAATAGTGAAGCTTTCATCAAATAAGAAGATGGTTGCCGCAATCGCAAAGAGTTCAGGAAGTGGATAGGCGAACTTTGCGAAGCGTCCAAATAGCCAAGTTGCATATGGAAGAGTCAAAATGCCAACGACAGCAATGATCTTGATGGCAATGCCATAAGGCAATACCACATCGAGCAACACAATCATCAGCGCCGGGACCACCATGTAGAACCGATAAATCGGAAGACCGGAGTACCAGTCCATACTCCAACCAGACAATTTGAAATTGGTGAGCAAATGGTCTCGTAAATAGGCCGGTGCCCAAACATGTGCGCCCATATCACCACCGGTAGGAATGTTGTTCCGCAAAATGAGATTTGGATGAAGCGCCATGAGCAGAAAGATCGTTGGGCCAGCAACAGCGATGATCGTTGACAACTTCTTCCAATAAGCCGAGTTTTGTTCGAACCTGTTCACTTTGACAGCGGTCGCATCTTCGTTTTGCGCATCGAAAAGGATTTCTTCGTGCGTAAGTTCAGATTCCACGGTGTCAGCCTAGGTGTACCAGCACTTGCTAGCGCGTCAGTGCCATGAGGGTTAGCGCCGTTGCATTAAACGACACGTGTGCCACGATGGGCAGCCCTAATCGCTTGGTTCGAGAAAAACACCATCCCAGCACGAGTGCAAACGCAAATAATCCAGGCAATTCCGCAATCTGCAAGTGCACGGCTGCAAACCAAAACGAAGCAAGCAACAATGAAATGCGTGCACCATATGCCAACGACAAATTGTGTTGGATGAATCCTCGATACACGATCTCTTCCACGAGAGGCGCACAAATGACAACGATGAAGAACAGGAGCACTATCCACCCACCTTGCGCCGCATCAAACAAATCGTTTGCGCGCTTCTCAACTGCTTCTTCGTTGAACAAAGTTGGAAACATCCATCGAAACGGAAGCGTCACCAGTACCACCAACAACAATTGACTCGCAATTCCAAGTGGAATACCCCACAAGTCCTGTGCTCGAAAACCTAGAGCGAAATCCTGAACAAAACTCCCGGAGCCTTTCCGCTTTGATACCCACAGCAAAACTCCGATGTACGGACCCCATAGCGTCAATGCAGATAACCCAAGCACCCAAGTCGGGACGAGGTCTGCGGATTCATAACCGAGCACCGAGATCACAACAGAACCACAAATATTGGCGAATAGATACGTCAATGACCACACCGCAAACACACGGAACGGCGAAACCAGTTGAGGTTGATTATCCAGCAAGACGATTTGGCACGATCAAGCGGAAACGATCACGACGATCTTCCATTCTCCACCCGCCAGGAACGGTAAGCCTTCTCCCGTGCTGTTCACACAAGTCATACGCATGTGGGTCACTTTCCTGCGCAAGGTCATCAATCCAGACCAAGGCACGACTGTATTGGTACGTCAACGTCATTGACGCATCTTGTTTACAGACTGGACGGGAACACTTACGGGCCACGGTGTAAAACCTAATTCTTGTGACATATAAAACGGTGGATTTCAGCCGTAGGCAGGCACGACGAGACACCTTGCACCATCTGCCCGTAACATGACCTCGTGAGCAAACTCCCACCTCCTCCCCCACCGTCCAACAAGCGCAGAAACTCCCCGCTTTCCTCGGGTAAGCCGGGCTCACCCAAGTCTGGGCAGAACAAGTCGGGCAAAGAGCGCTCGTCCATGCCGCGTTGGGCGGTATGGGTACTGATTGCCGTTGCAGCAGGTCTTATTGCTGGCCCACGCTTGTGGCCTGCTTCGACTGCCACAAAAGTGACCTACACCGAGTTTCTTGAACTTGTTCAAAGCGGCAAGGTAAGCAGTGTTGAAATCAATAACTTGAGTAACACCATCAGCGGAACTATGGCCGACGGCAGTGAGTTCATCACCACAGGAGCCACTTCTTTGTCCGATGCAGACGAGCAACTGCTCAAGGAAAAAGGAGTTGATTACGACTACTCAACTCCTCAAGGCAACTTCTTCACCAATTTGATTCCAATTTTGCTCCCATTTTTCCTGATCATGGGATTCTTTATTTGGATGCAACGACGCGCAATGGGCCAAGCCGGAAACATTATGTCCATCGGTCGCAGTCGCGCGAAGAATTACAACGCAGACAAACCCAGCACGACGTTTGCAGACGTTGCTGGGTATGACGGTGTAAAGCAGGAAATTAAAGAAGTCGTTGACTTCCTTCGTATGCCAGAGCGCTTCAAAGAAATTGGTGCGCGCGTACCAAAGGGAATTTTGCTCGTTGGCCCTCCCGGAACGGGAAAGACCCTGTTTGCACGAGCAGTCGCCGGCGAAGCAGGCGTTGGGTTTCTCTCAGTAACTGGTTCTGACTTCATGGAAATGTTCGTGGGAGTTGGCGCAAGCCGTGTGCGTGACTTGTTTCAGCAAGCAGCAAAAATGGGTCGCGCAATTATTTTCATTGACGAAATTGACTCCATTGGCCGAAAACGCGGAGCCGGCCTCGGTGGTGGACACGATGAACGTGAGCAAACGCTCAATCAAATGCTTGCCGAAATGGATGGCTTCGAAGCGACCGAAGGCATTGTCGTTATGGCAGCAACAAACCGCCCAGACATTCTTGATCCTGCGCTACTTCGCCCAGGTCGCTTTGATCGCCAGATCGTCGTTCCTCTTCCCGAGTCCGATGAACGTCTTGCAATTCTGAAAGTGCATTCGCAAGGTAAGCGCATGGGCACAGACATCGACCTTGACACCATGGCAAAAGCAACTCCGGGCATGAGCGGTGCAGACTTGGCAAACCTCGTTAACGAAGCCGCACTGTTTGCTGTGCGTCGCGGTTCAACCCATATTGAGCGAATTGACTTTGAAAATGCTCGAGATCGAGTGGTGCTTGGCGCGCGACGCGAGAGCTTGGTGCTGAACGCCGAAGAAAAACGTGCAACGGCTTACCACGAAGGTGGTCATGCCGTTCTTGCAACCGTGCTTCCTTTCAGCGACCCGTTGCACAAGGTGACTATTTTGCCGCGAGGCATGGCACTTGGAGTCACATGGTCGCTCCCTGAAGAGCGCCACACGTATTCACGTGAGTATTTTGAAGACGTCATCTGCAAAGCAATGGGTGGACGTGTTGCAGAAATGATTGTGTTTGGAGCACTCAACAGCGGAGCTGCAAACGACCTAGAGCAAGCAACAAACATTGCTCGCCGCATGGTGCGCGAATGGGGCATGAGCGACGCAGTTGGCCCAATGGCATTTGCGGGCCAGCAGCAAGTATTCCTCGGTGAAGACCTCATGACAAGTGGGCGCGAATACAGCGATGAAATGGCTCGCAAGATTGACGACGAAATCAGCCGCATTCTTCGCGAGCAGGAAACACGTGCACGTGTGACTCTCGAAAAGCATCGTCGCGGTCTTGACCTTGTTGCGCAGGCACTGCTGGATCAAGAAACAATCGATGGTGCAATGGTCTCGAGACTCATTCAACAGGGTCTCGGTGAACCGAGTCGCCAAACCACTCCAAACAACTAGTGGCAATCCCCTTCATGGGGATCAGGTAGTCCGTCGCGCACGCGGGCCAGTGCAGCCCAGATGTCGGTTGCGCTTGCTGGCCCGAGAAAACCTTTGTGCACTACTCCTTGGCCGTCTGCAATCAGCAGGGTTGGCACTGCATCAATGGCGTATTTCTTATGCATCTCCCGATGAGAGGTGAATTCACAGATTTCAACTGCAACCGACCGCGATTTCAGCACAGCAGCCTTGCGCTCAATGTCTGCACAGGTTGTGCAGGAGGAAGAAGTGAATGCCAACACCAACCACTCTTTGTCTGATTCAGAGAAATCTTTTCGATCGACCTGAGTTGGCATTGATGGGCTCGCCTGTGTTGGTGCCTGCGCTGTTCGATTGCTCAAAAATTTGTTCAGCACGACAGCAACGGCAATCACAACCACGACAATCAGCAAACGAATCATGAGCCCACTTCTGGAGAGGGAATCGTTGGTATCGCAAGGACTGCGCTTCTGCCAATCAAATCATGGCCACGCAAGAGCATGCGTTGAACCACAACAGGAACTGTGACGCGAATGACGACTTCGCCACTAGATATTCCGGCCGGCACAGGAATAGAAACAAGTCCACTCGCTGGAAGCACAATTGCCTCCAGTCCAGCAATTGGCACTTCTCCTGCAGGACCAATTTGAGAGACCGTGAGCGTTCCGTCAAGTGGAGTTGCATTCAGCACCACAAGTGAATCGTCGATTCCACTTGAGACTCCGCTTGGGGCAACCCATACTGTTGAATTCGCGCCCCTTGGAGCACCAAGAACCACCGAGGTACCGACTGTGTTACCCACACGCCTGTTAATGACTTGCTCAACTACAACACCAGTAGCCTCTGCTCCCGGCTCGGCAATCGATGAAACAATAATTCCGTAACGACCATTTGGAACACCAGGAAACGCACCCGTTTCAAACAATGTGACTCTTCCAGCAGGCGCAGTAAGACTTGCAGGTTCAATTTGAGCATCTGGACCCGCGCCAGTAACAAACATCACACTTAAGGTGGCATCACTTCGGGTCGGATTCAGAATTACCAATTGCTCAGAATTTCCTTCCAACTTTTCGCCATCGGCAAACCACCACTCAGAACTCACACCACTTGCGCCAAGCGCCATGGTGTATCCCAATCGTCCGTCCCCTAAATAGTGCTGTGAACGACCGACAACCAACTTTCCCGAAGTTGCATGCACTTCAACCGCAACCACAGGTTCGTTGCGTGCACCTTCATCGGCCATGTTTAGTGCGATAACTGATCGTGGAGGAATAACGAAACCATGCAGACGACTTGGCTCACGGGTTGATTCCTTCGTGACAAAAGAGACGTCAACAACCGTTGAATCGCTGTACGGATTAGTGAGAACAA
>JALQWV010000100.1 GCA_023263465.1 Ilumatobacteraceae bacterium | reverse complement strand
CCATTCCGCTCACCCGCTTTACCGACTATCTACTCACTCGCGAACGCGACCGCACGGGAGCATCAAAAGTTCGATGAGTAACAAACTTGTTCTTAGCGGAGTATCAAAGGCATTTGGCAGTAATCAAGTGCTTGACGACATCTCGCTTTCAATCGGTACTGGCGAAGTGATTTCGTTTATCGGAGCGAGTGGCTCTGGAAAAACCACCTTGCTTCGCTGCATCAACTTGCTCGAACAAATAGATAACGGCTCTATTCATTTAGATGACGTTGAAATCACCCAAATCGGTGTTGACGTAAACCCCATCCGTCGCCGCATTGGTATTGTGTTCCAAAGCTTCAACCTCTTTCCACACATGAGTGTGCGCAAAAACATCACGCTTGCCCTTACTGAAGTGCTGGGTAAAAGCAAGGATGAAGCATCGTCCATCGCATCAACCTTGCTCACCCGTTTTGGTTTAAGCGACAAGCTTGATTCGTACCCCGACAGACTTTCTGGAGGTCAGCAACAACGCGTTGCTATTGCTCGCGCACTTGCACTGAACCCCGAAGTACTACTGCTCGATGAAATCACTTCGGCACTCGACCCGGAACTTGTTGGCGAAGTGCTGGACGTAGTTCGCGAACTGAAAGGCAGCGGCATCACCTTGTTGCTCGCCACTCACGAAATGGGATTCGCAAAAGAAATCAGCGATCGTGTGTGCTTCCTTGCAGATGGCACTGTTGCAGAAATCGGCTCTGCCGAACAGATCTTCTCTGCACCAACCGATGCGCGAACCCAGCAATTCCTCCAACGAGTCATTAGCGCCGGCCGCTTGCGCGGTTAAGCGTCGGGCAAGACGTAATCGGCGAACTGATCACGCAACGTTTTCTTTGAAAACTTTCCAACGCTGGTCTTTGGGACTTCCGGGATAAACACCACATCATCCGGAATCTGCCACTTGGCAAGCGTTGGTTTGATGTGGTCAAGCACTTCTTCTTTTGTCAAGGTGTGGCCATCGGCAACAACTACACAAGCAAGTGGGCGTTCCGACCATTTCGGGTGCGGCACGCCAATGACTGCGGCTTCCTTAATTTTTGGATGCGACATCAATTCGTTTTCAATTTCAACAGAGGAAATCCATTCGCCACCCGACTTAATGAGGTCTTTCGTGCGGTCGACCAAGCGAATGCGGCCATGTGAATCCACGGTCGCCACGTCACCGGTGCGCAACCAACCGTCTTGGGTGAAGCTTTCGCCGGCGCGCTCGTCGTTGTAATAGGTAGAGGCAATCCAGTTTCCGCTGCACTGCAATTCGCCACTGGTTTCGCCATCCCACGGCACTGGTGTCGTAGTTCCTGGTTCAACAACTCGTGCATCAACGCCAAAAGCAATCTGCCCCACCGTGGTACGCAATTCTGCTTGTTGATCCATAGGCAGCTTCTGGTCTGCAGCCGACAATGTGCACACCGCAGCGATCGGGCTGGTTTCGGTCATTCCCCACGCCTGCAAAATTGGCAAGCCAGTTTGTTCGCGATACGCCTCACTCAATGCTTTCGGCACAGCAGACCCACCGCATGGAATTGCGCGTAGTGACGACGTGTCGCGACCCTTCAATTCAGGAAGTACTGCCATCCAAATCGTTGGCACTCCAGCAGCAACGGTCACCTTTTCATCAACAATCAAGTTGGCAATTGCTTTGCCCGACAAGTCAGGCCCGGGCATTACCAAGTTTGCGCCACATGCAACTGCTGCGTGAGCAAGACCCCATGCGTTGGCATGAAACATTGGTACCACAGGAAGGATGGTGTCGCTTTCGCGAGCACCTAGCGAGTCCACAGTCATTGCGCCAAAC
>JALQWV010000066.1 GCA_023263465.1 Ilumatobacteraceae bacterium | reverse complement strand
GTTATCGAACGCTTCAACTACATCTTGATCGGCTTTGGCGCGTTCCTCATCTACACGGGTTTTGGCGTGCTTCGTCATGGAGACGATGACACCAATCCTTCAGAGACCAAAGCAATGAAGTTGTTTCACAAGTTCGTTCCCACAACTGACGATCTAGACGGGCAGAAGCTCATCACACGTGTCAACGGCAAACGATTCGCCACTCCGTTGCTTGCGGTGCTGGTAATCATCGAGATTTCTGACCTCATTTTTGCAGTTGACTCAGTACCTGCCGTGTTGGCTGTGAGCCACGAGCAATTCATCGTCTTTGGCGCAAACGCATTTGCCATCATGGGACTGCGCGCGCTGTACTTCCTGTTTGCAGATATTAAAGATCGATTCCGTTATCTCAAGCCCGCAATCTCTGTCTTGCTTATATACGTTGGCGTAAAGATGCTGTTTGCACACTGGTATCACGTGCCAACGGTGTTTTCACTGGGGTTTATTTTGAGTGTCATGACAGTGGCGGTAGTGGCTTCTGTAATTCATGACCGCAAGCACTATTCTCCTCAGGGTGGCAATCGCTGAGGAAGACATAGAGCGACTCAGGGACACGGTGTCCCTAGTTGATGTTGTTCAGTCCTATTTGCCATTGCGCAGGGTGGGTCGTAACTGGGTTGGGCTGTGTCCGTTCCATGCTGAGAAATCTGGATCATTCAATGTGCGTGAAGAAACGAAGCGCTATCGCTGTTTTGGTTGTGGCGCTGCCGGAGATGTGTTCAAGTTTGTGCAAGAAATTGAACACCTTGATTTCGTAGGGGCGATTGAGCACCTCGCGAACAAGGCGGGTATCCAACTGAATTACACCACGGGTGGTCAGAGCAAGGACCGCCAGCGACGTAAGCAGCTCGTTGAGGTAATGAATAAGGCGGTTGATTGGTATCACGATCGTCTGCTGAACAGCCCAGACGCACGTGCAGCGCGAGATTACCTACGGGAACGTGGGCTGTCGGGCGAAGTTGCACGTCAATTCAAAATTGGCTGGGCTCCCGACGATTGGGACGCCATGAGCAAAGACATCGGTGTGCCGATTGATTTGTTGCAGGAAGTTGGACTTGCATTTATCAACAAGCGGGGTCGACCGCAAGATTCGTTTCGTGCTCGCGTGCTGTTTCCCATTTTTACCGACGCAGGTGATGCAGTTGCTTTTGGAGGACGTATTCTTCCCGGAAGTACCGATCCAGCGAAGTACAAGAACTCTTCGGAGACCACTATTTACTCAAAGTCCAAAACGCTGTACGGGCTGAATTGGGCAAAGCAAGACATTGTCGCCGCCGATGAAGTGATTGTGTGCGAGGGTTACACCGATGTCATTGGATTTCATCGATCTGGAATTACCCGTGCAGTGGCAACCTGCGGCACCGCACTCACCGAAGAGCACGTTCGTTTATTGAAACGGTTTGCAAACAAAGTGGTGCTTGCCTTCGATGCAGACAATGCTGGTCAAGGTGCAGCAGAGCGGTTCTACGAATGGGAGAGTCGCTACAAGGTGCAGGTGAGTGTTGCCAAGTTCCCCGATGGAAAAGATCCCGGTGATTTGGCATCAAGTGACCCAGAAGCGTTAGCAACGGCGATTAAGAATGCACAACCATTCCTTGGGTTCCGTTTGCAGCGAGTGCTGAATGCTGGATCAATTGCGACTCCCGAAGCTCGTTCGCGGACTGCAGAGCAGGCAATGGCTGTCATTAACGAACACCCAGACATGAACGTGCGTAAAATTTATGCAGGAGAAGTTGCAAGTCACGTAGGAATCGCCGCGGCAGATTTGGTGAAAGTTGCAGAACGCGGTTCACGTCGCCCAGAAGTTCGAACAGCCGTTCCTACGCAATCGGCGAACAAGCGTGAAAGCGCCGAATTTGTTGTGCTGGCGCTCATGATTCAGGACTGGAATGCCATCGCCTTGTGGATGAACGAGGCCTTGTTTGCTGACGATGTCTACCGCAGAGCGTTTTTGGCACTGATTGCAACTGAGGGAGAACTTACCGCGGCTCTTGAAGCGGCAGACCCTGAGGCTCGTGAAGCGTTAGAACGTGCCGCCGTTGCTGACGTAGAGTCTCAACCAGATGCTGAAGCATTCAATCTCATTTCCGCGGCTGTTCGACGTGAACTTTCGTTGCGCGTTAGGAATGTCGATCCAGAGCAAATCCGTATTGACCGTGATGCTCGAATCTTGCTGGAGCAGATGGAAAATCCTGCAATGTCGCACGACGCAGCTGAACAACTTCTGGGTTGGCTGAAAATGCGAATGGGTGATCACGCATGAGAAGTTCAATCTCAAACGATCCCGGCCCAGATGCCGTTCGAATGTATCTCAACGAAATTGGGCAAGTGGACTTGCTCAACGCAGAAGAGGAACGCCGGCTTGGCAAATTGATTAAGGATGGAATTGCGGCTCAATTAGCACTTGATGCCGGCGCGGGCACACTCGGTTTGCGAGAGCGTCGTGCTTTACAACGCGAAATTAAAGAAGGCGAGAAAGCAAAGGAGCACATGGTGCGCGCCAATCTTCGCCTTGTCGTATCTATTGCTCGTCGCTACGACCGTAAGGAATTACAACTCGCAGATTTAATTCAAGAAGGAAACATCGGCTTGATGCATGCTGCAGACAAGTACGACTTCGAAAAGGGATTTAAGTTTTCAACCTATGCAACATGGTGGATTCGCCAGGCAATGACCCGCGCTATGGCCGATCAAGGTCGCAACATTCGCATCCCTGGTCACATGATGGAAATTGTTAATCGCGTACATCGAGTAGAGCGTGAGTTGGCTACCGAACTTGAACGCGATCCGCTGCCTGAAGAAGTGGCAGTTCGCTGTGGTCTCACAGTCGACAAGTTGCTTGAGGTGATGCAAATTGCTCTCTCCACAACGAGTCTTGATGCGCCAGTAGGAAGCGACACCGATGACCTGACCGTTGGCGACACCATCGCCAGTCAAAATGAAAACAACGATCCGCAGGAAATTACGGAAAAAGCGTTGCTGAGTGAAGCGGTAGAGCGCACATTGAGTGACCTTCCGCCGCGCGACCAGGAGATTGTCGCGATGCGATTCGGCATTGGCAAATACGTTGGCCAGGTGCACACGTTGGAAGAAGTTGCCAAGATTCAAAAAGTGACACGCGAACGTGTGCGACAAATAGAGCAGAAAACCCTTGCTCGCTTGCGACATCCACATAACAGCGCCAACCTGCGCGCTTTTATGGATGACAACTAGCCTGTAGGCATGAGTAACGCTCCAGGTACCGCACGGCGTAAAGCCTCGGACTGGAAAGTAGTCACGGTTACGCAAGAGGGTCGGGGTAGCAGTAAACCCGATTACGTCGTTACCGAAGAGCCAATGGAAATTCGGGCGGAAGGTCCGGGCCAAGAGCCCGAGCAAATTTCGGTCACCATGCGTACTCCAGGAAACGACTTCGAGCTTGCCGTTGGTTTTTTGTTTACGGAAGGGATGGTGCAGCAGCCAGACGATGTGCGCACCGTGAAGTATTGCGAATTGGTTGAAGGCGAAGAGCAAAAGTACAACATCGTTACGGTGGCGTTGTCACGAGGGTTTGACATGGCCTTGGCTCGACGAGCAATGGTGACATCGGCTAGCTGTGGCATTTGCGGAACCGAATCCATTGATCAGCTGCTTCAGGCCACCACACCTGTCGATCGCGAAAGTGGTCCAGTCGTTAGTGCGGCAACGCTCATGCGCATTTCTGATTCGGTCCGCAAGTCTCAGCCAACATTTGACCGAACCGGCGGCCTACATGCGGCTGCGCTATTTGATGCCAACGGAAGCATTTCACTTGTGCGTGAAGACATAGGTCGTCACAATGCGGTGGACAAAGTCATTGGCGCAAGTGTCATGGCAAAGACGGTTCCACTTTCCAAGCATGGATTGTTTTGTAGCGGTCGTTTGTCGTTTGAGATTATTCAGAAAGCAGTCATGGCCCGAATCGCATTTATTGCTGCGGTTGGTGCGCCTTCAAGCTTGGCAGTGGAAACCGCAGATGCTTTAGGAATCACGCTCGTTGGGTTTTTGCGCGATGGTAAAGCCAATGTGTATACCCACGAACACCGAATTCAGATGTAGTTAGCTAAATGTTGCCTGCGCGCTTGCAGTCTTGCGCAGGACATCTTCATTCAGCGTGAATCCAAGGCCTGGTTCATCGGACAAGTGAATCCAACCTTCGTCGTCAGCTTCGATGGTCTCGGTCATGATGTAGTCGCGGCGCGCTGTTGACCACTCGGGTGGATCAAAGGGGAATTCGATGAATGGAGCACCGACGGTGCCTGCGGTGAGGTGCAAGTTGGCCATGACGCCGATTCCGTTACCCCACGTGTGCGGTGTGAAAATCTTTCCTGCGGCAGCAACTTCCTTTGCAAACTTGGTGAGACCAGTGATGCCTTGTGTGCACACGGCATCTGGCTGGAA